>JBAOHO010000020.1 GCA_037045355.1 Candidatus Nanopelagicales bacterium
GATCAACGGGGGTTCGGGGCTCACCGCACGTACATCGCTGCAGTATGAACCGATACCACCACTTGCGCCGAGTTCGCCAAAACTCCTGGATGCTACTACGCAGATGATCAGCGTGCGAAGGTAGGCCCTGGGTAAGCAGGAAACTCTCCAGAAAGGCATCATCACAACTGACAAGCGCCGCAATACCCCCGTAAAGATCATCGAAGTTGTTTTGCGGAACACGCCCAAATTCTATGATCTTCAAACCGGAAGAGCGAAGAGCCAGGCCAATTCATTAGCGGTCCATTGCCGAAAATGGCGGGGGTTATCAGGGCGGGCTTCCGAGTCTCGCCCATCGACGCGTTCTCTATCAGGGGTCGATATTACGAGCCGATTCTTCTCGTTTCTCCGGAGCAGCCAGCGCAGACTGCGGAGCAAGGGTCTGGGATCGCGGAGATGTTCGATGACATCAGCGAGAAGAAACAGCGTCGGCTTGGGGTCCTCAAACAACTTCTTTAGCTTACTCGTTCCCTGTGCCGTGCTGAAATCAAGTTCGATGAACGGTACTTTCAACCCATCGGTCTGACTCCTTGCGTCCCGAAAGTCCACCTGAACGATCTCGTGCTGACTCTGGTCAAAGAACTGAGTGGTCTTTATGCCCGAGCCGGTACCAAGGTCAACGACCCTGGCCACCCCAAGGTCTAGGAGGCAGCCCATTCGTAGACGTCCTGCTGCCAGACAACTTCGCTGTCCGAGTACTCGCCCGCAGTCTCGACCACTCTGCGACTGAGTCCACCAGCGCCAAAGTTCATTTCTGGCGTGATTGTTCGAGGGTCGTCCTCACCGGATATCGTAATCGATCTAAAGCGCATTATAGAGACTCCGAGCCCGGGCGTTGAAGGGCAATGTCGTGATACCCCAGTGGATGAAGAGCAAAGAAGACCACAGGCCAGCCGTGGTCGTTAATAACCTCACATACCACGTAGGGAACTCCATAGTCGATACACTCAACTGGACTCCAGATAGTAAAGTCATTGAAAATCAGGTAACCGCCGGGCTTCAGTCGAGTCACCGCCATCTCTGCGTCGCGTTTCGCACCATCGTAACTGTGGTCACCGTCGACGTAGATAACGTCAAAGTAGTCGGCAGGGAACGTTCCAAGCAGTGTTGATGAATCGCCTTCATGGAAGATCGCCCGAGCAGACAACTCGGGGTCGCCCAGCGAATGCAGGGGATCTAGGTCGATGTCGAAGAGGTGCAGTTCTTCCGGCGAGAGGGTGTCGAGCAGGAAGCGTCCAAAGATGCCCTCTTGCGTTCCGACCTCGGCCACCTTCCCCCCCCGTGGCAGCCGTTCGATGATGGATCGGCGATCTGTAAGTAATCGGCATGAATCGAACGCACGATTGTCGGGGAGCGGCAATGGACTGATTAGCTCGCTGGGCCCGAATCCTGCGAGCGGCAACATGTCCCGTAGCCACTTCTCACGAATCTCCCGAAAGGCAATGCCCTGTCGGGCGGACATGTTCATCGGCATGTGGGTACTCCTGCACTCGACTAGGTGTCACGACATTGTGTCAGCCTCAGGTGTGCTGTGATCCCAGAGTGTTCTTGACACCTGATTCCAGATCGATCGTAGCCACGAAATCCAGCTCCTGGCGTGCGAGCGAACCGTCTAGGACGTTCCAGGCGGCGTCAGTGCCCGGCTTGTCGCTGATGATAGTAGTCGCAGTGATATCCAGGTAATCCTGCACAAGGTGAAGTACCTCCCTGTTGGTGTGCCCGACGCCCGTTCCGATGTTGAAGGGCCCACTCGACCCTCGGTACTTGAGTGACCTGGACACAGCGTCGGCAACATCCTCCGCGTGGATGTAATCCCGCGTAACATCTGCTCCCCATAACTCGACGGGCTCGCCATTTCGCATCCGGGCAGCGATGGTGGGGATGAGCCCGAAGCGAGGCTTGCTGAGCTGGCTCGGACCGTATGCATTGCCGATTCTCAGAGCAACCCCAATCGCCTCGGACCCGTTGACGGCATCGAATAGAGCGCGCTCGCTCCCCGCCTTCACCGCGCCGTACGCGTTGATCGGTCTAATGGGGTCAGACTCTCGCCAAGGCACATGAGCGGTGGAGTCTCCGTAAACGGTGCCGCCGGATGACGCGATGACGATCTTCTTGACACCTGCTTCAATAGCCTGCCCCAGGAAGTTGGCCTCGGTCCTAACTGCCTGGGCAACCTCGTGATCGTCAAATGTAGTGGTGCGAGGCACAGCTGAGGAGCCAAAATGGATGAGCGCGTCAGCCTCCGCCAGAGCGTACTCGGCGAACTTCGGATCCCTGTAATCCCCGGAAATGCACGTCCCAAGCGACGCATCTGGGTGGGCAGGTGACCTGTGAGCGGCAAGGACAAGGTGGCCGGCCCTAGCCAAGCTAGCAACGATCGCTTGCCCGAGGAAGCCGCAACCGCCAGTGACGAGGATGCGCAATGTAACCCCCTCTGGCTCGCGCCGAGTCTTCAACGAATCCGTATCGAGGGATAGTAACTTCCACGGCAGATTCGGATCGGTGGCCTTCACAATTCAGGCCGCGGTCGGGTCTGAGAGCGCTGTCTCGGGAGATCGTGGACGGGCTCCCTTTTCATGCGTGAAGTAGTTGGCTGGAATTCCTTGGTTTCAATGGCGGGGATGGTGGGGTCGGCTAGGCCCATGTGCGATTCCTGGACCCCGACGAGGTCGAGCTGCTGAAGCAGCTGGAGTCCGACAGCGCGCGGTTCGAAGTGTGCCGCCACATCGAAGCTGCCACTGATCTTGGTGTCGGGCGCGCCCACGTCAACTCACTGCTGGACATGACGCAGACGGGTGCGTACGACTCGCGAGCCCTGGTCTCAAGGGCAACAGCCTCCGCGGCAACCGTATCCTCTGAGGGACCAACGCCGCCTTGCGGCAACTGATCAGGATCGTGGGTGTGGGATGAGAGTGCGCGTAACGCCTCCCAACCTGTACAGCGCTCGACCAGACCAATTGAGTTCCCAGTGAGCGCCGGACCCCTGAGGCGCCGCTAATGTGCGGGATAACGGCGGTATTCGACCCGCGGGGGGTGGCCCAGGCAGATCTTGTCCGGATGAACGACGTCATCCGTCACCGGGGTCCCGACAGCGAGGGCTACGTACTCCTAGGCAAGGCTGAGCCCCGCGTCCTTGCAGGACCCGACACCGATCCAGCATGCCTGCGCGCCGATCTGCCCTTCACCCCTCGAGGCCAAGACCCGACGGAGCGGGCGGCAACCGCGGGCTTGGGACATCGGCGGCTATCGATCCTCGACCTGACACCCGCCGGGCACCAGCCGATGTCCTCTGCCGATGGTCGGTTCTGGATTGTTCTCAACGGCGAGATCTACAACTTCGTCGAACTGCGCCGGGAACTGCAGTCGCTGGGGCACCGCTTCCTGGGCCATTCCGACACCGAGGTTCTACTCGCCGGCTATGCGGAATGGGGGCCTGACGTCCTGCCGCGGCTGCGCGGCATGTTCGCCTTCGTCCTCGTGGACACACGAGTGGGGCGAGCCTTCGGGGCTCGGGACAGGTTCGGCATCAAACCCCTCTACTACCGCCTACGGAACGGCCGCCTGCTCGTAGGTAGTGAGATCAAGCAGCTACTTCTGAACGGTGGTCCGAACCGCGCCAACGGGCCGCGACTGTACGACTTCCTGAACTTCAGCATCCACGATCACACTGACCAAACGATGTTCGCCGACATCATGCAACTCCCTGCTGGCCATTGCATGAGTTTGTCGCTCGCTGAGCCGGACCGACTGATGGTGTCGCGATGGTGGCGGCTGGAACCGCGACCGTTCGAAGGTTCCCTGGTCGAGGCCGGGGACGTGTTCCGGGACCTTCTCCAGGATTCGGTGCGGGAGCATTTGCGCTCCGATGTCCCGGTTGGATCGTGTCTGTCCGGTGGCCTGGACTCGTCCAGTGTCGTGTGCCTGATGAGGCGTGAACTGGACCAAACCGACAGCGGCCAAGTCCAGCGCACGTTCACGGCCACAAGTTCCGAAGCGGCCATCGATGAGTCGAACTGGGCGCGGATGGTCGTCGACCGGGTGAACGCCGACAGCCACTGGGTTCAACCGGACATGGCCGCACTCCCCGAGCTCTTGCCCGATCTCACTTGGCACATGGATGAGCCGTTCGGATCCAGCAGCGTCCTCGCGCA
Source organism: Candidatus Nanopelagicales bacterium (assembly GCA_037045355.1). Taxonomy (NCBI): domain Bacteria; kingdom Bacillati; phylum Actinomycetota; class Actinomycetes; order Candidatus Nanopelagicales; species Candidatus Nanopelagicales bacterium. The sequence goes on from JBAOHO010000020.1 coordinate 4,191, forward strand.
ATGGTCGGTGTTTCGGCTTGCGCGTGACAGCGGCACCAAGGTGGTGCTGGACGGGCAAGGCGCTGACGAGCAGCTGGCCGGCTATTCCACCTTCTTCGGACTCCGTTTGGCGGAACTGGCCCGCTCCGGACGGGTCCGCGAACTCAAGCGCGAGGTCAGGGCCATTCAGCGGCTTCATCCGGGTGCACTGCGCAATGCGCTCATGACCGTCGGCTATCTGACAGTTCCTACCGTCCTGGCGCGACCGGTCGGACGTCGGATCGGGGCAAGCGGGCAGCGCCCGGACGATTGGCTGTCCCGTCGGTCGCTCGGTGTCTCCGGATTTCCCGATCCGAACGCGAGTAGCGGCGGGCGCGTGCGGTCGGTGAACGGTCTGGGGGTGGCCCAACTGACGGCCACCAATCTGCCCAAGTTGCTGCATTACGAGGATCGCGACTCCATGGCCCACAGCGTCGAGGCGCGGGTGCCATTCCTGGACCATCGCCTTGTGGAGTTCAGCACCGGTCTGCCGAGTGATTTCCTGCTCTCCGAAGGGATAACCAAGCGGGTTCTGCGGGAGGCGCTGCGGGGCACGATCCCGGAACCCATCCGCACCCGGATCGACAAGATCGGGTTCGAGACCGCCGAGGAGCAGTGGATCCGGGCGCACTCCGGACAGGTGCGCAGTCTCCTCGACGACTCCATCGAATCGCTGGGAGGAGCGCTGACCCCGGGCGTTCTCACCCGCTACGACAACGTGATCGCGGGCCGGGAGCCGTTCGATCAATGGATCTGGAGGTGCATCAGCGCTGGCACCTGGGCCAGACGATTCGGTGTCGTCGTCGGTCACGGATAGCCGCTGACAGTGCGCCGTGCCAGCTAGTCTGAACCGCGATACGTGAGCTCACGGGAGGATCGGCGCGTGGAAGGAAGACCGGACGACGCCGAGTCGTCCGAGCCCCTGCCCGCGCCGTCAGTAGAGTCGGGACAATCAGCGGACTCTGTCCCCAAACCGGGTGACATGCTCTCGAACCTGCGCCAACTCGGCCGGGAGACCGTGATCTACGGCCTGTTCGCCGCACTTCCGGGGCTGGCCGCGATCATCATCACGCCCCTGCTCACCCGGGTCCTGAGTCCAGCGGACTACGGGTTCGTCGCCACTCTCATCGTGATCGTGGGGCTATTGAGTATGTTCTCGGTGCTGGGCCTCGACAGCGCCTCGGGCCGCTGGTTCTACGACCACGAGACCCGTGCGTGGCAACGCACGATCATGAGCACGTCGCTGTGGACACAGCTCGTGGCCGCGGTTCTGATCGGACTGGGGTTGGCGCTGAGCGCCGGGTGGCTGGCGCCGCTGCTGTCCGATTCTCCCAACGCTCAGACGGCGATCGTCGTCGCCTCGCTGTTGGTCCCGCTTTCGGTCTTTCGCGGAGTTGTCGGAGACTGGTTGCGGCTGCGGCACGAGGCTACGCGCGCTGCTGCCTTCCTGGCTGCTGCGGCCATCCTGACGAGTGTGGGTGCCGCCGTGCTGGTGATTCTCACCACTACGGGCATCGTGGGAGTCTTCGCCGGCCAGGTCGCGGGGGGGTTGCTGATCGTCATCGTGGGGCTCGTCCTGTTCGGGCGGCAGATGTCCCCGCGCAATGTCTCGCGGGCCGAGTTGCCACGACTCCTCCGCTACGGAATCCCCCTCATCCCCGCCGCCATCGCGATGTGGGTGACCGCCTCGTCGGATCGGGTTGTGCTCACACTCCTGCGCGGAGAGACAGACGCCGCGCTCTTCGCCGTCGCAGCGCTGGTGGCCACGGCAATGACACTTCTCACCATGGCGTTCCGGCTCGCTTGGGGACCCTTCGCCTTCTCCCTGCTCTCGCAGCCTCAGGCAAAGCAGGTGTTCTCGCTCGTCTTGAGTTGGATGTCCTGGCTCAGTGTGACGCTGGCGGTGCTTGTCTCGGCTTTGAGTTCGGTGGCCATCCGGATTCTCGCCACGCCCGACTACTACTCGGCTGCTTCCGCGGTCGGATACCTGGCGTTCGCCGAAGTGTTCGTAATTCTGACAACGATCTTTGCCATTGGCGCCAACATTGCGCGCACCACAACGCCGGTGGCCGTCGCCATTTTCGCGGGGGCAGCGTTCAACATCGTTTTGAATGTGTTGCTGGTGCCGCGCATGGGAGTCGATGGCGCGGCGTTGGGAACGCTGCTCTCCTTCGCGCTCGGTGCTGCGGTCATGTGGTGGGGAAGTCAGCGACTCACGCCGATCGATTACCGCCTGCGCCATGTCGCCCTGTTCTTGGTAGTGGGCGCTGTCCTGGTAGCCATCATGCAGCGCATCGATGGCGAGGTTCTCGAACAAACGATCGTCCGACTCCTGCTGGTGCTGCCCATGCTGGCTCTGCCCTTCGTCGCCAGGCTCATCCGCCCCGCCGACCTGCTGGCGCGACTGCCCGGGTATTCACACCCCCACTGACACCGGCGAAGGCGCTCATGCCCGCCGTACGATGCGAAGGTGGTCCCAATGATCGGTGGCACGTTCCCCGGCCAAGCCCTGTGAACGTGTACCGATGGTGAACGAGTACCAAGGGAAAGAACCGCTTCGCGTACTGCACCTTCCGGTCAATGTCGCCGATCAGGCTGCAGCCCTCGCGGATGCTCAGCGCGCGCTGGGGGCCAGGTGCGAGGTCATGGAGTGGGAACCGCATCCGTTCTATCCACTCGTGGACCACGTGTGTGATGAACGCCGCCCCGACATGCTGTCGGACGTGATTCGCCGCGCGAGATGGTGGTCGCGAGCTCGGCGCGACTTCGATGTGGTTCACCTGCATGCCGGCGCAGGGATCATCCCTAGTCCGACGGTCGGCAATTCGCTGCCGTCGGCGCTCAAGGTGCGCGCCCTCGTCCGGATGGCCGGACTCGATGTGCGGTCACTGCGCCGGGCTGGGGTCGTTACCGCTGTCTCATTCGCGGGAGACGACATCCGTCCGTTGTCGGACATCGCCGAGCATTGGGACCACGCGGAAGAGGTGCTTCGCGCACCTGAGTACGGCGCTCGTCAGCGGACTGCAAGGCGGGACTATTCGCTGCGTCTCGCGGCTCGTGCGGACCTGGTCTACGTCAGTACGCCGGACCTACTCACCACGGTTCCCCGCGCCCGTCTGCTGCCGCAGATGCCGTCGCGGCCGGTTCTCCCGCTTCGTGCGACGTCGCCGAGACGCCGGTTGGGTGGCCCCCTCCGGGTCCTTCATGCGCCAAGCAGCGGGCCAGTGAAGGGAACCAGTCATGTGCGGGAGGCGATGGCCAGTGCCCACCGCCAAGCAGAGCTGGAACTCATCGTGCTGAGCGACGTGACCGCCGACAAGATCGGCGCTGCGCTGCGCGGGGCCGATCTAGTCGTGGATCAGCTGAACGCGGGTTGGTACGGCACGTTCGCCGTCGAGGCCATGTGGACCGGAACGCCCGTCATGGCCCGCATCCGCAGCGACCTCAGGCCACAACAGACGGAGGCCTTCGCCCCGATCCCGGTCACGTCCGACACACTCGCTGACGATCTGGTGCGATTCAGTCTCCTTTCCGTGTCTGAGTACGAGGACGTCTCGGCACGGACCATCCGCTTCGTCGACCAATCTCACAGCCCTGCCGCGCTGGCACGCTCAGTTCTTGATGACTACTCCCGGGTCAGACTCCGGACCGGGAGTTGACCGGCGGCGCTGCCGGAACACCGGCAGCGACTCAGGCGGCGTCCAGCGCTGCGGCGATGACATCGCGCAAGCGTCCGGCCTGAGTCTGCTCGGACAGAGCCTGCGCCGCCGCGCAACTGCCACGCTTCCAGTCATCCACCTGATCGGGGCTCAGATTCGACAGGACGTGCCGCAGAGCGTCGACGCTGAACCCTGCCGTGACCCCACCGAGGCGCTGATGTCGCACCAATTCGGCCATCTCAGGGGACGGTCCCACCAGCAGGCCGAGACCACTCTGGACGAAGTCGAAGAACTTGTTCGGCAGTGCATGCTGGTGGTTGAAATTGACCGGAGGAAGGACATACAAGCCGACGTCATATCGATCGAGGGCCGCAGGAAGCTCAGCCATGGGGACCGCGGGCCGAACGCGAACGTTTTGGGTTTGGTCGGCACGCACCTGCAACTGGTCGAGAACCCGCGGCTCGTACTGGCTGCGAACCAGGAAGAGATCGAATGACACACCGGGAATGTCCGCTGCGGCCTCGATCATCTCGGAAAGCCCCCGGCTGCGCGCAGCGACCCCGCTGTGAACGAGTCGAACCGGTGTTTCCGTGCGGCGGAACTGCGGCCGTCGAAACGGGGCGGCATTCGTGATCGTCGTCGCCTTGATGTCGTACCGATGCGCGTACTCTGCCGCGATGCCATCCGACACGGTGGTGACGGCTGTCGCGCGGGGCAGATGATCTGCGCACAGCGCTGTGACGAAGGGCTTCAGGACCGCTCGCCAGCGCCAGTCCTCATTGTTCTCCAATGGTGCGAACTCGTGCAGATCGCTGACTACGGGGCGACCGGCTGCCACATCCAGCGCCAGGGGCAAGGTATTGATGTCGTTGGCGAGCACCAGATCGAAGGTTCGCCCGGCGACGGCTCGCTGGGCTTCTCGAACGGCTGGGATCAGTGAGTAGGCGTGTTCTGTCCGGCGCAGTGCAAGTGCCGCCAGCCCGCGCCGGGTTGTGGGCATGCTGCGCGCTGGCGGTATCGAGATGTGTGCGCTCACTGCATTGGGCTCGACGCCGAACCCGCAGGTGACGAGGTCGTGGATCGACCCGAGTGCGCGGATGTGCCGCAGGATCCGAGGGTCATGAGCGATATCCGAGAAGGACAGGATCAGGATCCGTGCCACCGTTTCCTCCTCACCCGGCCACCGACGCAATCGACCCGTGACTGGCGCGCCACTCTCACGAACTTCCATCGGCAATACTGGACCTGTCCGACGGTCGGGCGTTCGACCCTCTGGGGAGTGTGGCATGGCTCAACCGAGGGTTCTCATCCTGGGGTTTTCGCGCGTCGCCACCGACCCCCGGATGCTCCGCCAGATACGGGCCCTGCAGCGGGAGTTCGAGGTCATCACCTGCGGGCGTGGCGAGCCGGTCCCAGGTGTCGGCGAACACCACCAGTTGTCGGACGACGCCGACCATTTACCGTTGTCACCTCTCGGATTGGGGATGCTGGCGGCCCGCCAGAGCAAACGCGCCTACGACTTGATCCCCGCGGTTCGTGAGGCTCGCTCAGTCTTGCGTGGGGTGGCCTTTGACGCGCTGCTGGCCAACGACACCCTCACAGTGCCCCTGGCGGTCGAGGTGGCCGGCGACCGTCCAGTACTTGCTGACCTGCATGAGTACAGCCCGCGCGAGATGTCGGAGGACATACGTTGGCGCCTCCTGCTGCAACCGCTCATGGAGAGCCTTTGCCGCGATTTCCTGCCGCGGGTGCAGGCAGTCACGACCGTGAGCGACGGGATCGCCAACGAGTATCGCCGCAAGTTCTCTATCGCGGTCAGAACGGTGACCAACGCGGGCCCTTGCCGGTATCCGCAACCGACTCCCACCGGGCGCCCGATCCGGCTGGTGCACTCGGGAATGGCCACACCCACCCGCAAGATCGACGAGATGATCGAGGCGACCGCAGGAATCGACGGGGTCACCCTGGACCTGTTCCTGGTGCCATCCCCTCGGTTCGCGAATCACGTTCAGGAATTGTCGGAGATGGCGGGCAGGACGCCCAATGTGCGAGTCCGCCCACCGGTCCCGATGCCCGACCTTCCCGACACGCTCGACCGGTTCGATGTTGGGCTCTTCGCGCTGCCGCCGACTAATTTCAACCATCTGCACGCACTGCCGAACAAGTTCTTCGACTTCGTCCAGAGCGGCCTTGCGGTGATCGTCGGCCCATCACCGGACATGGCGCTGATCGTCAGGGAACGTGGGCTGGGCCTGGTCCTGCCCAACTTCACCCGGAGTGCCCTCGCCACTGCCCTGGGGAATCTGACCACTGATCGGGTGGACGGCTGGAAGGCCGCCAGCTGCGCGGCTGCCCCGCAACTGAGCAGTGACGTGGGTGGCGCACTGCTGCGCTCGCTGATCTGGGAGCTCCTGGATGAGCGATGGGCACCGCTCGACCGCAACTAGCGGATCAGACGCTACGCCCGAGTATCCCAGCGGGCGACGGCGTCATCAGCCGCCTGTTTGGACACCAGATGAGCCAGCCGATCCTCGATGCTTCTTGACCGGAGATACGAAACGGCGGCGAGGAACATCAGGCCAAAGGCAGTCAAATACAAGATGAGGTCGGCGCCTCGTCCAATTCCCATCCTGTTGGCCACCACCGTGGTCGTCTCCGGGAATGCAATGGTGAGCACGACAACGCCGAAGAAGGCGAGGAAGGCCAGCCGTCGGGCGGCTCCACCGTGGGCCGACCCGCTGAGACGCCAGAGGACGAAGACGCCCACCAGGACCAAGATGATCAGAATCAGGCTGGCCACGAGATCACCTCATCAAACGATCGAACAAGATGGTGACTGCATTGGATATCGGTTGCCCCTTCGCCACCGAGTACTGGGTGTAGGTGATGTCCACAGGAACTTCCACCCACTGCGCGGACTGCTCGGCGATCTGGTCCAGGATCTCCGAGGCGTGCCCCATGCCTCGCTCTCGCAGGTGAAGGCGGGCGGCGAACTCCCGGCTGAGCACTCGAAGGCCGTTGTGTGTATCGGTGACCTTGAGGCCGGTGCTCCACCTGGTGTAAGCCGTGGCAGCCCTCAATGTCATGCGCCGCCACCGGCCGGCGTTCGTAGTGCCCCCGGAGAACCGAGTGCCCAGAACGACGTCGAGGTTGTCTCGGCGGGCGATGTCGACCATTCGAGCGGCGTCCCCGGCGAGGTGTTGTCCATCCGCATCGAACGTCACGACCCACCGCACCCATGGCAGTTGTCGTGCGACATCGAGTCCGGTGGCCAGAGCTCCACCCTGGCCGAGGTTGAGTGCGTGGACCGCGGTGCGGGCGCCCGCAGCGGCGGCCAGTTCGGCCGTACCGTCGGAGGAACCGTCGTCGATCACCAGCACGTGGGGAAACTCGATGAGCACCGACTTGACCACCTGCTCGATGACCGGCGCTTCGTTCCATGCCGGTATGACGACGAGCACATCGTCGAATGTGAGGCTGTCGCCGGCCACGTCGGAAGCCCCGTTCATGCGCCAATGTTGTCACAGGAACAAGTTGACCGAGGACGTTCAGGCGCCGGCCGCAAGATGGCGCCGATCAGGATGTTGGATCAGTAGTTTTCCTGAGGCAAGGTGTTGAACCACCAGATCGGGTGAATCAGCACGTGCAGATGATCGGCACGGCCGACCCATTCCCGAAAATGGCCTTCGCGCCAACGGGCGCCGCTGTCCGACAGGTACTTGATGGCCGGCATCATGAACCGGGGTTCGTAGGCGTGATAGCGAACCCCCCATCGGTGCATCGTGCGGTCAGCGACGTCGATCCCCCCCATGCGGGCCGGTTCGTGCGCACTGAAGCCGTTGATCGGTCGACACAGAACCGCTTCGATGATCTGTCGTTGCCGGTCGAGGGCCTCCTTCTGCCCGATCGGCATCGTCTGGTGCAAGCCGCCGTCCAGATGCAGTTCAACCTCATGACCGAGAGACCGAAGTTCGTCGATCTGCTGGAGCGCATCGTAGGACGTCACGCTGTATCCGCAGGGCATGCACGCGCAGGAAGAACGTGGAGGTGCATCCAAAATCAGCATCGACGCGCGCAAGGCGGACAGCGGCGTCCATCGAAAGGTCCACATCGTGGCGCAGTACCAGGTGCCGGGGCTGAGGCTTATCCAGGTAGTCCAGGAAGCCCGGTGATGGCGTAGCCGGCATCCCGGATAGGACGAGTCAGGGATCGTCCGGTAATCCTCATAGGAGAAGTCCACCCCCGCATGCTAGGCGTGAAGTCCGTGGCGAGCGTCTGCGCGTCGACTCGGTAACCGCTGCAGACCTGGTCGCCCTATGCTCCCCTACACTGCCGGGGAGTCCCATCGTGCAAACGGGAGGCGGAGCGAGGAGGCGTCCTATGCCACAGCCGACCGTTACGGTTGGCGTGTTCTGCTTACAATCAAGCGCGATTCCTGGCTGCCAATATTGCGGGCCTCTTGGCCCAAGATCATCGCCCCTACGATGTCGTTCTCGTCGATGACGGATCGTCGGACGGGTCAGTGGCCGCGCTGCATCGAGCGGCCGGAGCGACTGTCGCGGATGGTGCCCACCACTGTGATCGCCGAGGGCGAGAACCGGGGACTGCCCGCCCGGATGAACGAGGTCACCGCCCGGGCCGCGCGGCGAGTGGGTGGTCTGGGTCGCGGCGGACGACTCCCTGCTGCCGGGTGGCCTGTCGCACCTGATGTCCGGCGCCACGTCGACGACGTGGACGTGCGTGTTCGCTGACCTCGCCGTGATGGACGAGCGCGGGCGGATCGAGGGGCTACCGCCGTCCCGGCCAGACCTGGCAGCGTTACGGCGCCCGTCAGTTCCTGGACCCCGGGCGACCCCGCCGCAGTTGATAATGAGGTTCAACAACTTCGTGTCCGGATGCGCGCCGGCGATCCGAACCAGCGCGCTGCGCGCGGTGGGGGGGTACCGGCCGGGAATCAGGATCGAGGATCTCGACATGTGGCTGGAACTGGCCGGGCGTGGTTCGAAGTTCCGATACGTCCCGGAGGCGGTCGCGCGGTACCGGGTGGTTGCCGGTTCGCACTCTCGGTCCGAGGATGTTGCGGTGCGGGATCTGGCACTGCTGGTCGCCCACCATGTCAAGGAGGGTCGGCTCGACCGTCAAGGGGCTGGCCCGCCTCGTGGCCATGCGGTGGTCGCTCAGTGTGGCGCGCACGCAGGGGACGCCCACCGATGTCGCTGTTCGAGGCCGCGCGGATTGCGACTGCTGCCCGAGCGACAGGTTGCGGCGTGAACTGCCGGCGGCAACGGTCGACCCCCTGCTGGTACTCGGCCCGCGCTGCTCTGGTCGCGCAAATTGTCCGCCAAGTCCTGAGCATGATCACCGTACAAGCGCGTTCAGTCTGTACTGGCGGCTTATCGGCCGTTGAGTCTCTTGTGCTCGGCAGCTAGGTCATCCGGGTCCGTCGCCGCCAGTGTGCCCCTCGTGTCGGGAGGCGGTGATCCTGCCGATCGACCCAGGTGACCGCCATGAGGACCAGACACCAAGCTGAAGACCACCTTGTATGGCCACACGGGAAGCGCATATCGGTCGATCGGGGCGATCCCATGGCATACGTCGCGACCCAAACCCATGGGAATAGCCAGCACGGGCAACAGGCTCGCGTCGCCGGAAGATCGCCCACATCGTGCCGGCAAACAGGATCACGCTGGTGATCCCACCCAGGTTGTACGAGGCGTCCGACGTTGCGGCACGCAGGTCGCGTGGCTTCGATCGGTTGGCAGAACTGACCACGGGGGAAGGATGAGATCACGGCCGCGGCCTCTTCCGCCGTGACGTTGAATATGCCGCACTCCGGACTGGTGAGAACCGGCTGAGCCCCGATCCGGGCCACCATGAGGTCCTCGCTCACGCCGCGGATCTGGGCGGGAGTCCGGGCCGAAGAGTCCTCGGTCGCCAACACGGATGCAGGGCCGTCAAGTTGAAGAAGCACCAACGCGGAGCCCAGGCGCTGTCGCACGAACGGGAATCGAGGCGCCACCACCTAGTTCGCCCAACCGCGCTGTCGCCATGTCCTCCACGGATCCGCCGCGCACGTAGTTCTCGCTCTTCAACGTGTACCAAGGGGCATACGCTGCGATCGGCAGCACGGCCACGGCGGCTACAGCCAGCGCGGCGACCGTCATGTGACCGCTTCCTCGACCTCGCGCACCTGGAAGCGTCACGATCGCTGCCAGCACTGCTGCAACGACCACGATTCCCACGAACACGAATGAGTAGTAGAGGCCAGCCGTCAGGATGACCGCGAGGGTCAGGAATCGCCACGGTTGCACCGTCGCGGCAGTCTGCAGAAGCCTGAGGTTGAGCCCGACCAGGGCAAGCAGGAACACCAGACCTGGCTGCTGTGTGATGGAGCCGCCGTAGGCGATGAACGTACTGGATGAAATCGCCACCAACCCCGCCACGAGTCGCTGCCAAGGCCGGCCGAGGTCGTAAAGTATCCCGCCCATGGCGGCGACGGCGAGGCCGAGCATGGCCCCCGAGATAGCGCCAGGTAGCCTTCGACGCCGGGCCAGGAGAACAGGGTGGCCAAGAACCACCACTGGCAGCCCCGGCTCCCGGACGAAGTCCCACCCCTGCGGGAAGACGCCCTCCTGCAAGTATGTCGGCCATCACCACGTACCCGACCCCGTCTGTGGTGACGAGGAAGGGGACGGTGAAGAGCGTGAGCAGTGCGCCCACGACGGGGACGGGCCACATGAGTGCGCCGCGGCCCGCAGCAGGGCCCGGTCCCGCTCGGACCAGCCCCGCCACCAGCCTGGCTGCGTCATGGTCCCCCGCTGTCCGGTCGGCTGCGTACGTGCGACCAGCGACCGTTACGCGGTGTCGGCCGGCCGTCGTGGGACCCCATCAGCCGACCCGTCGCGCCGGGCGGCACGACGGCCGTGAGCGTCTGCCGGCCCGACCCCATGCCGAGGTGCCCGAGCCTGTGACAGCACTTCGTTGACCACCTATGGGCACCTGCGCCCCGGACTCCTCGGACGGCTCGATGCGAGTGGACAGGTGCCGGAGCAGTTCGGTGTCGGGCAGCGTGCGGGTGGACTGGACCGGACCGCCTTCCTCGTGCCGCAACGTGGTCCCGGTGCTGCCACGAGCCAGCGGTATCCGGACCACTTCTGCTTGAGCCAGCCCTGTCGCAGCGCGGTGAGCAGCGTCCCGGCCTCCACGATCGCGATGCCTGGCAGCAGCCGACAGCAGGGTCGTTCGCTGGTAGATGGTCAGGAGGTTGATCCACCGGTTGCGTTCGAGCAGGTACATCTTGGTGGGGTTGCGGCTGAACTCGTAGTCGTGGAAGGCGACCGCCTGCGGAGCCAGAACGACGCGGCGCCCCGAGGCCCACATGCGCAGGCTGAACTCCACGTCCTCGCCGTAGGCGAAGAGTTCCTCGTGGAAGCCGCCCAGTTGCTCCCAATCCCGGCGCGCGATCCCCAGCAGGCAGCCGGAGGCGCTGGCCACGTCGGCGGTTCGGACGAAGTCGGCCGCCGGGGCCCCCCAACCACCCGCCCACGCCAGGAGCGAGTAGTGGACCGGGTTGCCGACGCTGTTGACGGTATTGCGGTCCCGATAGAGCAGCACCTTGCCGGTGGCGATCCCGACCGTCGGGTCACGCAGAGCATCGACGAGCGCAGCCAAGGCGTCAGGCCGCACCACTGCGTCGCTGTTCAGTAGAACGAGGATGTCGCTGTCCGCGGCGCGCGCTCCCAGGTTGCATCCGCCGGTGAACCCGACATTGGCGCCGGGACGGATCCAGGTGATGGCCGGGTCGGACTCGAGGACCTCACGGTCCGGAGCCTGGAACCCGTTGTCGACGACCACGACTGACACCGTGACGTGTGTGCTGGCCAAGGCGCTGTGGATGCATTCCGACAACAGGGGCTCGTCGCCGTACGCGACCACGACAACCCCGACTGTGGGCGACTGCGTCATCGTGTCACGCCAACTCTGTCTAGCGGGCGGCGTCAGCCGTCTGCGAAACGGCCTCGCCCACTGTGACGGTGCGGCCTGATCTGACATCCACGAGGGGGAGTGCATCGATCAGAGCGCGGCTCTGCGATACCGGCAGGCGGGTCAGACGCCCTGTCGAATCGTGGCTCTCTCGTACGGTCCACTCGACATAGGTGCTCAGATCGGAAAGGTCGATGCGGGGCAACGGGATTCGATCGGCATGTTCACTTGCCACGAAGAACGCGTTGTTTCCTGCGCGGTTCGTGCCGACGAAGGTGAATCCCCGAGATGTGAAGAGGTCGACGAAAGCGAGAAGGGAAGCCCCGTAGTACAGCCATGAGTAGTGGGCCTGCTCGCGCCTGAAGTCATCCGCGCGGGGGACGGTCACAGCCCGCGTCTGGCCCAAAGATGGGCTGATACTCGACAACCACAACGGATACCCCGGACAGATCCATCCGTTCGGCCACCCAGTAGTCGTTGCCGTCAATGTCCAGGGACACGATGTCGAGGCGGCCGTGCAGGTTGCGTGCTGACGCCATCAGGTGACCCACGGTGTCCGGGGTGATCCATTCCTGCCGTGGGTCCAATGTGGTGCGGATCGACGCGGGTAGGGCGCGGACCGAAGCAACGAGATCCTTGCGCCCGTCGACCATGGTGACCCCCGCCGAGCGGTATTCCGCAAGGAATCGGGAGTTGCATTCGCGGAAATCGCCGCATCCCAGTTCGATGATCTTGGGTCGGTTGAGGTCCAGAGAATCGCACAGGAAATCAAGGATCCCGTCCTCACCCCACTGGCTGTATACCGAGACTTCGGCGTCCCATAGGTGGCGGAAGGCCGGACGGGCGGCCCGCTGAGCTTGGATGGCCGCCACCCCGTTCTTGAAGACCGGGTCTCTCAGAAGCTCACGCGACACGGTCTCCATCATGCGATGCACTCTGGCTCCGGCGAGCATCCGGAAGTCGGGGTTGCGGAACATGGATCCCTCAGAATGGTCGGCGATAAACAGAGCCGTCAACTCTACGAAGGGCGGGCCTGAGCCCATGCCCGATGAGGCGACTAGGTGGTTGAGCAGGCGACGTTCACGCTCATTGCCGCACCGCTTCGGCCGGAAGGTGACTCCGTCAGCCATCCGCCCAACCGCTGCGGTGTCCACCCGCCCAGGACTCGCGCACGGGCGCGCCCCCCCAACTGTGCTGCGAGGGTGCGATCGGCGGCCAGTGACCGCATTGCGTCGGCAGCAACATCGACGTCGGGCTCGGCCCAGGTCCCGCTCGCGGGGTAGATGGGATCTGGACCCACCGGCACGGTACGGAAGGGGATGGGAACGGAGTCGTCCGCCTTCATGAACTCCATGTTCCCGGAATAGCCGGTGGCCACCACGGGCTTGCCGGCCGCCATCGCCTTCGCGATGGTCATGCCGTACCCCCTCCGCGCGATGAAGGGACACATAGCAGTCGATGTCGAGAAAGAAAGCGTCGATCGCGTCCCGCGGCCAGAAGTCATCCACGAGGACGATGTCCTCCCGATTCGCGGCCGCGCGTCGGACCTGCTGCCAGGTACGGGGGTCAGAGGACGAGTGGGCGCTCTCTCAGGAGGAGCCGGACGTCAGGTGAGGGCTGCGGGAACAGCCGCCCGGTAGGCCCGACGCCACCGCCTCGGGGTTCTTCCGTCAGGCCGCTGCTGGCTAGGTCGAACTGGAAGCCGAAGATCGAACTCATCGCCGAGCCCGAGATGGCGGCGCATGACGCCTGCCTGTCCTTCGGGGGCTACGACAGGGATGGGCAGGACCCGGACCGGCTTCTCTGCGTGCTACCGGCCGTACACCTCCTGGACGAAACCGCTGGTGGTCCACACCTCATCCATGTTCGCGGAATCCCCAGGCGCTGGGGACAGGGGCAGCTGAGGCAGCTCGAAGTGCACGATCGACGCGACCGAATCGGCGCGGGCGGAAGAGTCTGGGATTCTGCAGCAGGGCAGTGGGCAGGTGCCCGGACTGCACGAGAGCCACCGTCGCGGTCGAAGACAGTCGTCGTCGCTGGGGGACAAGGCCGCCCCATCGGCCTGGGGACCGGCAGACACAAAGTGGTGGGCGACGGAGAGCCCGCTGGCACTCAGAGTCCGAGCGAAAGCAGTTCGCTCAGGTCGGTGAGGGACACGCTGGAGCCTGAGCTGTACTCGAGGTAGTTCACCCCGGGTGCGCGGGTGGGGACCTGACGCACAACGCGGGGGATGGCGTGTCCAACTTCGACCAATGAGGTGCGTGCCAGTTCGGCGCGGGCGTGCCACTTGTTGTATCCGGTCACTGCGATCCTCCGGATGCGGCTGGCTGAGTCTGGTTCGGGCGGTCCTTGTGAGCCAGTCCGACGGCCAGGATCGTGAAGGGCAGCAGGGCGCTGGTGGCGATCCAGGCAGAGCACCGTCATGACATCCGCCGTGGGAATCGGCAATTGCGCCCGCGATCAGGGCCACCAGAGACGCCAGCCACGCGAGGATGATGACGCCGAACCGCCGGCGCAGCGTCGCCAGCGCCATCAGGACGACCGCCGGCGCCAGCAGGATCACGGGCCCCGTCGCGGCGACGATGAGCCCGAGGTCCATGTCGGTCGACGCGCCCAGTCAGCCAACTCACGGCCGGGGCTCCGATCAGGGTAAGGGTCGCTACCGAAAGGGCTGCAAAGCCGGTGGCGACTGCCAGCCAGGTCTGCGTCGAAACGTGCCGTCGGCCCTGCATGCCCGACATGGTCGCGATCATGATGGGTACCAGACCCAGAACCACTGTGCTCGCCAGTCTGCTCAAGCTCACAACCAGCTGCACGTCGGCCGTCAGTTCTGCCCCTATGGTGCCGACGTGCCACCGCAGGACTGAAGGGACTGCCAACACCGAAGCCGTCATGAGTAGGTTCCCCGCGACCAAGAGCGCGGTACCGCCGGTGACAGGATCTCCCGCGATTGTGTCGAACAGGCGCAGTCGCCGGGTCAGTCCGGCGAAAGCGACCACCACAAGACCCGCAATCCAAGCGACCACGGCCCCGACCAGGAAAGAGGTGAGCGCCGGTTGCCCCAGCCGAAGCAATGCCAGTGGAACAACCACCATGGCCAAACCCGTGATGGCGCTCGCCCCGCCCACCACGGCGTAGTGTCCGCGCCCGGTCGCGATTCCCCGACCGATCGCTGTGGCAAGAGACGATCGCGCCCCCGATGACGATCGCACCCACCCACCACTGCCAGCTGTTACCCAGGAGCCGCGGTTGCCAGCCCAGCGGCGCCATGAGCAGCACCGCCACCAGTACCCACAACACACCCGAACGGATATGC
>JBAOHO010000021.1 GCA_037045355.1 Candidatus Nanopelagicales bacterium
GTCACGGCCACTCAGCATGAAGGAACCCACAGCGACCAGCCCCACCCCGAGGACCACTGTCACCACGCTCAGCCACGTTCCGAACCGGACCGACAGTGCGGACACCGCGATGCCGACCACTCCGAAGGTGAGGACGAAACCCGCGGTAACCCATGCGCCCACCGCGAGAGCTCGCACAACGCCAGATCCACCCTGGCGACCGGAGAGGAACATGGTGAGATAGGTGGGCAGCAGCGCGAAACCGCACGGGTTGAAGGCAGCGAGGACGCCCGCGGTGAAAGCCAACGCCCAGCCGGAGATCATTCGCGGCTCCATTTCACGGGCGAGGCTGAAGTGCCGCTCGCCACGAAAGTGCCCACACCGGGATGGTGCTGGACCAACGGAGGCTCGGTCCGTGATCCCGCCCACATAAGTGGTCGCGCTCCTTGCCCGATGCCAACGGCCCCTGGCTGGCCGTACCACCACTGCAGTTGGCCAGCCAGTTCTCACGCGAGGCTTTGTTCCCGTCGGAGTTGGGGACTGGCAGGATCGCAGGCATGACGATCGACGGTTACGAGGTTTCAGCGCGGTTGTACGACGTGGTGGTCGAACCGCTGAACGCCCCGCTGCGGGATGCCGCGCGCCGGTTCCACCCGGTCTCGCCGGGGTCGACCGTATTGGATCTGGGTTGCGGGACCGGAGCGAGCCTTGCCGACTATCGCGACTCGGGGTGCACCGTCATAGGTGCTGACCCGTCTCCGGCGATGCTGCAGCAGGCTCGCTCCCGCTTGGGCCCGAAGGTAGACGTTCGGCTCATAGAGGGGGACGTTGTTCCGTTCGACGATGATTGCGCCGACTTGGTCATCGTGTCGCTGGTACTCCACTCGGTTGACCGAGCGACGGGAGTCAAACTCCTCCGCGAGGCAGCGCGGGTGTTGTCCCCGGGTGGCACGATCCTGGTCACGGACTTCGGCACCGACGATCTGCGGTTCCCCCGTGGGTGGCTGACGCGGGGATTGACTGCTCTCCTTGAGCTCGCGGCAGGTCCGCGGCACTTCCTCAATGGGGTCGCCTACCTGCGGGCCGGAGGAATCAGATCCCTGGCGAACGCTGCGGGTTTGGCGGTAACAGCCACGCGCCCAACCGCGGGCGGCAGTGTCGTCATCGCTGCACTACGTCCGCCGGGGGCGAATCCGCCGGAGCGGGGCGCCGGTGCCACACGACCACAGGGATGAGTAAGAGCGCGAGGACGCCGCCGGCCAGGGAGAGGATCGCGAAGCTCGTCAGTCCCATGACTACTCCCGAGACCGCGCCGCCGCCCGCCCCTGCGATCGCGATGAGGACATCGATACTTCCCTGTGTCTGGGCGCGCGATTGTGGCGCGGTCGAGTCGACGATCAGCGCGGTGCCGCTGATGAGGCCGAAGTTCCAGCCCAGTCCGAGGAGGGCCAGGGCTACGGTCAGCCAAGTCAAGGATTCGCCGGGGGCCAGGGCCGCCACCAGTCCTGCCGCCAGCAGGGTGGTGGCCGACGCGACGGCCATGGGCACCCGCCCGACCCGGTCCACCAGGGGACCAGTGATCAATGAGGGCAGGAACATCGCTCCGATGTGGACTCCGATCACGAACCCAACCTCGCCGAGGTCGTGATTGTGCGCTCTCATATGGACCGGGGTCATCGTCATGATCGCGACCATGGCCACCTGGGTGAGGACCATGATGGTGGCCCCCAGCGCGATGCCGCGCCGATTGTCGCTGGGTGGAAACCGCTGCTCCGAAACCTCAGATGAAGCAAGCGGCTCGTCGGGAGCCGCCTCGGCCAGTCGACGGGCCAGTAGGAGAGGGTCGGGTCGCAGGAACAGCGCCAGGACAAGACTCGCCAGCCCGTAGGCCACTGCCGCGAGCAGGAAGGGGCCGGCCAAAGCCGGCAAGCCCAGGGACTCAGCCAGCATCCCCAACTGATCGACCAGGTTGGGTCCCGCGACAGCTCCGAAGGTGGTGGCCACCAGTGCGATGGACACCGCCGTTCCCCGGCTGTGTGGGGAGGCCAAGTCCGTACCGGCGTAACGTGCCTGGAGGTTGGTGGCGGTCCCTGACCCGTAGACGAAGAGTGCGGGGAAGAGCAGGAACGGATTGCGGGTCGCAGCTGCCACGACGATTCCGACGGCCCCCAGTGCCCCGACCAGGAACCCGGCGGCCAGGCCGGCGCGGCGACCGCGACGCTGGGAGACCCGCCCCACAGTGAAAGCGGCCAACGCTGATCCCAGTGTGAACAGGGCGGCCGGAATCCCTGCCGTGCCGTGGCCCCCCAGCATGTCCTGCGCCAGCAGCGCGCCGACAGTGACCCCGGCAGCGAGGCCGGCGCCGCCGAACACCTGTGAGACGACAACAACCGCAAGGGCGCGTCGGTACAGCCGACGTTGCTCGACGGCCGTCGGCAACTGCTCGCGCGTTGGCGTACTGGACACGTCACCGTCCTTTCAAACCCCATCAACCCTCTCAACGTCGTCCACCCTTTCAGCCCCGTCAACGAGGTGGCTGCGGATGAGCCGATGCGGGGCCCGTGGAGCACATCACGCAAGACGTCCGCGGCAGGGGATAGCGCCGCAAACACGGTAAGAGCGACAACGGGCGACGTGGCCGGTCGCGCTTCGGCGGTCGGTCTTGGTCATCGGGCCTTCGCCTCCCGTGATCGGTACCTTGGAAGCTCCGAGGTTCGGCTACGCCGCCAGTCAAGTCATCGACCAATCAGTGTCGATGCTCATGCCCAAGTCGCAAAGGCATGCGCATGAGGCCGCCATGCGTGAGTACCGCGGTCAGCGCGACAAGCGGCCGATCCGCGCCGAACCTGTGCAGCTGACTGGTCGGCGGGCCGATGGGGTCACGTTCCCCCTGCTGATGAGCCTGAGTGACGCGGACGGTGACCCGCCGCTCGTGATCGCGACGATCCTCGCCTTGTCACATGTCATGCCGACTCGCGAGCCCGCCGAGCCCCCGACCTCGGCCGCCGACCGGGAGGAGTCCATCCCGCAGCCGGACTTCGCGCAGGTCGCGCAGTTCGGCAGTCGGGCCGACCGATCGGGACCACTCCACGATCCGTGACTTACGCAGAGCGCTCGCCAACGACGAGTTCGTGACCCATTACCAGTCCATCGTTGACACCGACGGTGCCTTCACTGGGATGGAAGCGCTGCTGCGCTGGCAGCCACCGGGGCAACCGATCCGCCCGGCTTACCAGTTCATCCTTGAAGCAGAACGGTCGGGCCTGATCGCCGAACTCGGCAAGGTCACCATCCAAGCAGCGATCCGCGACACCGCCGCGCTGATCGATGCCGGGCTGTGGCCCGATCGCGCAATCTGCACCATCAACCTTTCCCCATCCCAGTTGGCCCGACCCGACATCGTCTCCGACATCACTGCTGCCCTGGAGCACCGCCAACTGCCCGCACCCACCATCGGACTGGAAATCACCGAATCAGTTGTCCTGGACAACGACCCGGAGGCGCTGCGACGCCTGGGTCAACTGCGAGACCTGGGCTGCCCGGTGCTGATCGACGACTTCGGCACCGGATACGCCAGCATGAGTTACCTGCACCGGATCTCGGTGGATGGGATCAAGCTCGACCGCACCTTCGTGCAAGGTGCACGGGACAACCCGATCGACTCCGCCATCATCGCTTCACAGATCTCCTTGGCCTCGCTCCTTGACCTCACCGTCATTGCCGAAGGAGTCGAGGACGCCCGCGAGTTCGAAACCCTCCATCGCCGCGGCTGCCGCAGGTTCCAGGGCTACCTGTTCGCGCGACCCAGCCCGATAGACACCATCCGCGACCAACTCCGCACCCCTGCGGCAACCCGCTGAGCGGACGGATCGCGAGTGGCCCATCGGCGCGTTCGGGGCCTGGTCAGCGGTGATTCCCGCGATCGTGAAGTCGAGCCACGACGTGTAGCCGTCGTGATTCTTGGTGGCGAGCGCTGGTAGTCGGGCACCGTTGGACTTGATGAAGGCTGCCAGGGACTTGAGATCAGCCCCACGAGTCCGTGGTGACAATCTCATGGTCGCGAGCGAGTCTCATGGTCGCGCTCATGGTCGCGAGCGAGTCTCATGGTCGCGAGCGAGTCTCCGCCTGTCCTGGCAAGGCCAAGACAAGTGAGACGAGGGATACTCTCGGGCTCGACCACCCCCCGTCCGAAGGAATCCTGTGACCCACCTCATCTCGCGTCGCGACCTGGACTTCCTGCTGTACGAGTGGCTCGACGTCACTGCCTTGACGGAGTTCGACCGCTTCTCGGCGCACTCAGCGGAGACCTTCGACGGGCTGCTGGACCTGTCCGAGCAGCTTGCCGAGGAGTTCTTCGCTCCTCACAACCGCGCGGCCGACCTCTCGGAACCCACCTTCGACGGGGAACGGGTCAGGATCATCCCCGAGGTCGCAGAGGCTATGCGGGCGTTCGCCGATGCGGACCTCCTGGCGGCGCCGCTCCCGGAGGAGCAAGGGGGGTTCGGGCTCCCCAACTCGGTGTACGGGGCCTGCATGGCCTACTTCGGGTCCGCGAACGCTGCCACGGCGGGCTACGGGATGCTCACCCTCGGAAACGTCAGACTCCTGCTGGCGCACGGGTCGCCCGAGCAGGTGCAGCGCTACGTCCAACCGATGATCGCCGGGCGCTTCAGCGGGACGATGGCCCTGTCCGAACCCGACGCCGGCTCTAATCTGGCTGATATCACCACCCGCGCGGAACCACAGCCGGACGGGACCTACCGGATCTTCGGACAGAAGATGTGGATCTCCGGCGGCGACCACGAGATGACAGAGAACATCGTCCATCTCGTCCTGGCCAAGATCCCCGGCGGGCCACCCGGGACCAAAGGGATCTCGCTGTTCATCGTGCCCAAGTATCTGGTCGCCGACGACGGGTCCATCGGCGAGCGAAATGATGTCGTGTTGTCCGGGATCAACCACAAGATGGGGTTCCGGGGGACAGTGAATACAGCCCCGACCTTCGGCAGCGGCGCGTTCACACCCGGCGGCGTTCCCGGTGCTGTCGGCTATCTGGTCGGGGAGCCGCACCGGGGACTGTCCTACATGTTCCACATGATGAACGAGGCCCGCATCAGCGTCGGAATGGGTGCCACGGCGCTCGGCTACGCGGGCTACCTGAAGTCGCTCGACTACGCCAAGGAACGGCTTCAGGGGCGGGCCTTGGGACAGCCGGCGACGTCTGCCCAGGTGCCGATCATCGACCACCCGGACGTGCGCCGGATGCTGCTCGCGCAGAAGTCGTATGTCGAGGGCGGCTTGGCGCTCGGGCTCTACGCCGGGCGACTGGTGGACGAACTCGATGGTCGCAGGGACAACGGCGAGGACGTCCGCGACCTTCAGACGCTCCTCGACGTGCTCACTCCGATCGCCAAGTCGTGGCCGTCCCAGTGGTGCCTCGAGGCCAACAGCCTGGCGATCCAAGTGCTGGGTGGGGCCGGCTACACACGGGACTTTGACGTGGAACAGCACTATCGGGACAACCGGCTCAACCCGATCCACGAAGGCACCCACGGGATCCAGGGTCTCGACCTGCTGGGGCGCAAGATCCTCTCGACCCAGGGACGAGGGCTGGTGTTGTTGGCCGGAGAGATGGCCCGCACGGCGGCGCGAGCTCAGGAGGCGGGAGGTGAGTCAGCCGAGCTAGGTGCCCAACTGACGGCGGCGGTCACGGCACTCGGTGAGGCGACGACGGCGATCGGGAATCTCCCCTCGGCCGAGGCGATGATGGCCAACGCCACCGCCTATCTGGAAGCGACCGGCCACCTTGTGGTCGCGTGGTTGTGGCTCGAGCAGTACCTGACGGCCGCGGGCAAGGAAGGGGACTTCTACGACGGAAAACGCCACGCTGCGAGGTACTTCTACCGCTGGGAGCTTCCCCGCATCCGGCCTCTCGTTGAGCGGCTCGCGGAGGGCGACACTACCTACTTGGACATGAAACCAGAGTGGTTGTGAACCTCGCGCACAGTCGAGTCGTCGCGGTGCATGCGTCGTCGTCGAAAGGATCCGTCGGAGGCCTGGTCGCGGGCACTGGACTGCGACACAGTGACCTCACTGAAAGGCCCCGCCCAGGAGCAGTCCCAGCCAGGCCAGCACCAAGCAGACGGCCAACATGCCGCCGCTGTGCAGGAGTGCTGCCAGTGGGCGGCCTTGCCGCAGGAGTCGATAGCCCTCCACCGACGCCGTGCTGAACGTGGAGTAGCCACCGAGGAAGCCGACACCGGCGATGGTCCGTAGGTCATCGGACCCCGCGTGAGCGCTGACGTACCCGACTACGAAACCCAGCAGCAGGCAGGCGGAGCTGTTGACGATCACCGTTCCCAGCGGCAATGAGGTCCGGTTATGGCGGGTGACTGTGGTATCGACGAGAAACCGGGACGCTCCGCCGAGGCCACCGGCGAGGGCTGTGAGCAGCGAGATGAGCATCAGTGACTGCCCCTGCCGGCTGACCTGCGGTGGACAGCCCCGACGAGGTAGACGCCGGCACCTGCGGCGACCACTCCGAGCACGATGCTGATCAGTGCGTACGAGGCGCCGATCAGAAGGTGTCCGGAGCGAGCCAATTGGTCGATCTCGACGACGAAGCTGCTGTAGGTCGTGAAACCGCCGAGAACCCCGGTGCCAGCGGTCAACCGCAGCCGTTGCCGCCAGCCGATGTCGTCCCCGGACAGCGCCAGGCTTTCCAAGAGAATGCCGAGAAGCAGGCTGCCGGTGAGGTTGATCAGGAACGTCGTCTGCGGCCATTGCCCAGGTTGTGCAGGGAACACTTCTTCCAACGTCGCCCGTATGGCCGTGCCCACGGCCGCGCCGGCAGCGACCAGCAGGGCGAGCCCGACCAGGCGCCTGTTCACCGGTCCCATGCGCTGGCAGTGTCCTTCCAATCGACGACAGTCAGCGGGACGGTGAGAACCGGCCGGTGCTGGTGGGTGGCCAGGTGCATGGCCACCGAGCCCTCGAGCATCTCGCGGAGGTGGGCGCCGGTGCCCGGTGCGCGGGTCCCCACCACGATCGCTGCGGCATCGACCGCCCGTGCGAGGTGAGTGAGAGCGCGGTCGGGTCGCCCCGCCAGGAACCGGAACTCCCAGGGAACCGAGGATTCCCCCAGCACTGTCGTCAGACGCTGCCGCAGATCGGCTTCGACTGCTCGCCAGCCGTCATCCAGAGCGTCGGGTGAGACTCCGGCGTGTCGAATCGTGCCGTCCGGGTGTTCTTCGACCACGTATCGCGAGGGATCGGCGTAGGCGAACAACAGGCGCGGTGCACCAATGGCGACGGCCAGTGAGGCGGCGGTCAAGGGCACCAGGGCGGCGAGTGCTGGGTTCACCCCCACCACGATGGGACTGCCGGCGAACGGCGTCATACGATCCACGGCGGGCTGTGGGGGGGTTCTGGCCATAAGGCAGCGTAGTTCCCGGTGGGGAAGCGACTGGCCGATTCCCGGCGCAAGCGGCGAGCGTCGCGAGACTCGCTCCGCCGAAGTCGGCAGCACACTGCTGCGCGAGATGCGTTACGGATCGTTCAGTCGCGAGTTCCGGCTGCCGGACACGGTGGCCGCAGACCAAGTGAGTGCAGCTTATGCCGACGGCATTCTCCGCCTGCACATCGCCGGAGTGAAGCCGGCTCCCGCCGAGCCGCACAAGATCCGGGTGGACGAGCGTCCCGCCGGGGTCTCCGTCGCTGCGACGGATCAGGCCGAGGTCGAGTCAGCCGAGTGATGCCAGAGGTCGGTCGGCGGGTCCTCGTGCCCCGCCGACCGACCTCCTCTTCGCAGCTCCGATTCTCCCGTTGCTGCCTTCCGGTGCGTACTTGCGTGGCCTCGTCACGAGGCAGAACTCGCAGAGCTGCGTCCCCGCAACAGCAGTGCAACCCCGACGCCCATCACGAGCATGACCGCGGCGACGACCCCCATCGTGGTGGCGAATGCCTGGGCATACGACTGCGCGGCATTCTGCAGAGCCATTCGCGCCAGTTGTGTGGTCTCTTCGGTGCCGGCTTCCACGTACAGGGAGATCACCGACTGCGCTTCTGCGATGCGAGTCGGGGAGACCCCCGCTGCCTGCAGCCGGGCGATGATGCCATCCGTGGTCATGCGGTCGATCAGTACTGTGGCCCCTGCCAGACCGACCGCGTACCCCATCTGTCCGATCGTGGTACGGCTGGACGTCACCGGACCGTAGTACTGCCGCGGTGCGACCTGGACGATCAATGCGCCATACGGGACGCTCACCGCCTGGGTGCCCATCCCCACGAGCACGAGCGCGACAGGGAACGGCCACAGCGAGCCACCGTCTCGATACCACGCCAGCACCGCGAATCCGACGGTCATGAGCGCGAACCCAATAACCGCGACGGTCCGCGGCGAGACTCCCGCCGAGACCCTGCGGCCGGTGTAGACAGAGGCAGCCATACCGAACACGTAGGCCGGGAGAGTGGCAAGAGCCACCGTCATGGTGCTCCAGCCCTCGATGTACTGCCACAGGTTCGCCAACTGCAGCACAAGGATCGCCTGCGCCATGTTCCATCCCAGACCCATGAGGATCGCTGCCAGATAGATCCGGTCGCGGAAGAGTCCCAGTGGGAAGAACGGATGGGAGCCGAGGCGCTCGATCATCACGAAACCGACGAAGGCGATGACACCGACCGCCAAGGCTGCCCAAACGGCTGGTCCCGGTGTCCCCGCCCGACTCAGTGCGTACAGGGGTAAGACGACGGCGATACCGAGCAGGATCTGGCCACCGATGTCCGCGGGTCCTGAGCCGACGGTGGGGATGGGTGGGAGCAACCGGGGCACCAGCGCCAAGACCAGCAGAGCCAGCACGGTGATGAGGCAGAAGGCCAACCGCCAACCCAAAGAGGCCAACCCCCCGCCCATCAAGGAGATGACCATCATCGTGACCGTCGCCGCCGCTCCGAACACACCCAGAGCCGAACCCAGTTGCCCCTGCTTGGCGACAGCTCGCACGTACGCGAAGGCGGCGCCGAAGATCGCTCCCATGGCGATGCCCGTGATCGCGCGACCGAGTAGGTACACCAGTGAAACTGGTGCGGCGGCGGTCAGCAGTTCCGATGCCGCGACCAGAGCCAGGGCCGCCATGAACACTCGGCGGCGCCCCAGTCGATCCGCGAGCAGACCCGTCGTCACCACGGTGGCGGCTGTGGAGTAATTCTCGACGCTGGCGGCCACGGGTATCCACGATGTCGGCATCGCCAGTCCGCGGCTGGCCTCGACGAGCGCCGTACTGGCGACATTGGGGTCGGCCATCGCCACCCCGCCGGCAACGCCCAACAACGGAACCGCCCAGCGGGAGACTGAGGCCGATTCCATCGACATGCCTTCATCCTGCCCCTACCGCTGTTCCGTGTCAGGGCAGCGGTTGCCGATCACCGGCAACTGCACGGCCGCGGTGTCACGTCACGTCTCAGGCATCCGCGACAGTTCCGTCGGGGCGCCACCGTCTTGAGCGGTAACATTGGCGCGCGAAGCTTCAACCCACCGATCCATCGGCTGACGCCCCTGCCATCGGGTTGCCGTGGTGGCGCTGTTGTCGTTGAACAGTGGCCCGCGCTGCCCTCGAGAGCGACCTGCTGATCGCACCGGTGTTCGTGCCGCTCGCTGGGCCCTCCCGCGGCGAAGCCGTGGGGGAGCCGATGACCGGCGGATTGAAGCTAACTGTGAGAGTGCCAATCGGAGGTTCCATGCCCACGTACGAGTACCGCTGCGCGAACTGCGGCCATCAGCTCGAAGCGGTCCAGTCCTTCACCGACCCAGCACTCACCGAATGCCCGCACTGTGGCGAACCGACGCTGCGCAAGTTGTTCGGCAATGTGGGAGTGGTGTTCAAGGGGTCCGGCTTCTACCGCAACGATTCGCGCGCGGCGGAGAAAGCTGCCCAAGGCGACAAGACGGCTGACTCGGGCACCAAGAAGGAGGGGGCCGGAGGTGCTGCAGCGGGCAAGGAGTCGAGGGGCACGACGTCGCAGCCCGCGACAGATGCCGGATCGGGCAAGTCCTCGCCGAGCACGTCGAGCTCGTCCAGCACATCGAACTCATCATCGGGGAACTCCTCGTCGGGGAACTCCTCGTCGGGCGCAGCGAAACCCGCCCCGTCCGGTGCCGGGGGCAAGTCAGCCAAGTAGCCCCCCTGTGGACAACGGCTCCACGAGCTCGCGGGACCACCTACGGTCAGCGGGTGCACAACCGCAGGATGGCCGCGCTCGCCTGGCGCTACGGCCGCCGCGTTCGTTGGGCTGCGGTGGCCGTGCTGCTGCTGCTCGCAGCCTTCAGTGCCGTGCCCGGCACTGACCAGCGCAGCGTCGCAGAGATCACTGTTGCTTCCCGGGATATCCCCTCCGGCGCTCAACTCGGCGTTGACGACCTCGCTCCCGCCACGACTGACCTCCCCCTGCCCGCGACGTCCAGCAGCGATCTGATGGGCCAGACGACCCGTGGCCCGATAGCCGCCGGGGAACCGATCACCCCCAGCCGCATCGTGCCGGGCGGCACCGTCGCGCCACAGCCCGGCACCATCGTCTTCCCGCTGACCCTGTCCGACGAACGGGTGGCCGCGCTGCTTCACTCCGGAGACCGCGTCGACGTCATGGTCACCCCCGACGCACTGCATGACGGTGAGCCGCGGTTGGTGGCCTCCGATGTCGAGGTCCTGGGGGTACCGGTCGACTCCGGAGCCGGCTTCGACTCGCCCCAATCAGGTGCCGTGGTCCTGCTGGCGGTGCCGGAAAGTGATGCTTCCCAACTGGCCGTGATCCGGCGCGGCGACCGTGTGTTCGTCGCCATCCGCTGATGTCGGGGGGTGTCCCAACTCACCGCCTCGCTGGGTAGGGTCAAAGGGTGTCCCGAATCCTCTTGTTCGGAGCCACCGGATTCACCGGGCGGCTCACCGCTGCCGAACTGGTGCGGACCGGGGCCGGCGCCCGTGCTGGTGGGACGTTCGGGGGATGCCTTGGAGGCCCTCGTCACGGAGTTGACGCCTCAGGCCCCCGGCGGCCGGACACCTACCTTCGAGGTGGCCGACACCAACACTCCGGAGTCACTTCGAGCGCTGCTGCACTCACCCGACGATGTCATCGTCAGCACGGTGGGACCGTACTCCCGGCTCGGTTCCGTGGCTGTAGAAGCAGCCATCGATGCGGGATGTGCCTACGTCGACTGCGCCGGCGAACCGGCCTTCATCCGCACGGTATTCGAGACCTATGGGCCACCAGCGGTGAGTACCGGCGCCCGGCTGCTCACCGCTATGGGGTTCGACTTCCTGCCCGGCAATCTCGCCGGGGCGTTGTTGATCGACCGGTTCGCCGACCAGGGTCTGACTCGGATCGACATCGGCTACTTCGTCACGGGCCAGTTCGGTCCGAGCGGCGGGACCATCGCAAGCGCCGCGGGCATCATGGTGGACCCGTCCTTCGCGTTCCGCGGCGGGGCCCTGGTGGGGGAGCGACCCGGTGCCCGGACCCGCCAGTTCCCCGTTGCGGGGCAGCAGAACACCGGGCTGTCCATGGGGGGTTCGGAGTTGTTCGCACTTCCCTTGCTGGACCCCGACCTGACCGACGTCTCGGTTCACGTCGGATGGGCGGGACGGTGGGCCCGAGCCGCATCAGCCGCCAGTGGGCTCGCGGCCAGTGCCCGGCAAGTACCCGGTATCGGGTCCGCCTTCGGGGCAGTGCTGCGCAGCGCGCTCGGCAGCTCGAGCACGGACGGCCCCGCCGAACACCTGCGGCAGGGCGCCCGCTCCGTCGTCATCGCCGAAGCGGAAGACGCGGACCACCGGCCACTGGGCCGGATCCAGATCGAGGGACCGAACCCCTACGACCTCACCGCAGCGCTCCTCACGTGGTCCGCGCGGATGCTGTCCCGCCGGGCGGAGAAGGATATCGGTGCCGTCGGACCGGTCACCGCATTCGGGCTCGACGCGTTGGTCAGTGGTTGCCTGGCTTTGGGTCTCGCCGAAGTCGACTGACATGAACCGCGTTCTGACCGAAGATGAATGGCGGACTCGAATCGATCGGCACGAGGCGCGTGTCGCCGTGTGGATCGAACCTCGGCTGCAGCGCCGGGCCGAGGGGTTGCCTCACCCCGTGGACGACTTCCTGTGGACCTACTACCGCAACCGACCCGCCGCGTTACGGGTATGGCATCCCGGCCTCGGGGTGATCCTGCGCGGCCACCCGCCCATTGCGGGTCTGCGAGGCTACCGAAGGACAGGAGTTGGCTGGTCGGTCGACCCGACCGGCATCCGCATCGACATGGTGCGACAACGGGTGGCCCTGCTACGCGCGACTGCCGCCCGTCCGGCGCGCACCAACTGCTTCGGAATGCACGAATGGGCGATGGTCCTGGGCCTGCCCCAGAGCCAAGTCCGCCACGAGCAAGTTCCGCTGCGGCTCGCCGACACGCAGATCGAGGACGTGATCGACGATGTCGGGCTGCGCTGTACACATTTCGACGCGTATCGCTTCTTCACCGCGGGTGCACTCACGCGCCAGCGACCGCTGAGCCGCGCTGCCCAAAGCGAGAACGAGCAGCCGGGGTGTATCCACGCGGGGATGGACTTGTATCGCTACTCCTACGAATCCGCGCCGTACGTCGGCAGCGATCTGGTGGCCGACTGCTTCGAGCACGCCAGGACAGCGCGCGAAGTCGACATGCGCGCCTCGCCCTACGACCTGTCCGCTTGGGGTCTCGCCCCGATCCCTATCGAGACTGCCTCCGGTCGCCGGGAGTACGCCGATGTTCAGGCCCACCTCGCCCGCCGGGCACAGGGTCTGCGAGATCAGTTGATCGAAGCCCTGCAGCAGATGGCCGACATCGCGGGTTCGGACAGGGCAGAATCAGCCTGACCATTGTCGATCCAGGAGTGCGCATGTGTGGTTGCTTCGTCTTCGCCCTCGGCGCGTTCTTCCCGCGCGTCGCGATCTTGCTTCTCTGGCTGTTCACCGACTACGTACAGGCAGCATTCAAGGGGGAGTGGATCCTGCCTCTGCTCGGAGTGATCCTGCTGCCCTACACGACTTTGTCCTACATCTTGTTGTACTGGTGGCTGGGAGGCGTCACCGGTTTCGCCTGGTTCCTGGTGGCGCTGGCGTTCCTGTGCGACTTGGGTGCGTGGGCCGGCGGTGCCCGCTCGGGCACGTCGTACCGCACTGCGTCGTAGCAGGCCCCTCCCGCCGCGATGGCAACAGGCAGAGCCGCCGACAAAGCCACGGACAAGGCTGCCCTGCGTCACGAGATCAGGCGCAGTCGCGCTGCGGAGCCGTCGGATGTCAGGGTCCGGCGCGCCCAGCTGCTCATGAGTCACGGGGCCGCGTTGGCGACTCGAGCTGGATCCGCGGTCGCGGGATTTCAGCCGACCAACCACGAACCGGACATCTCCGCGTTGCTCATGGTTCTCGCCTTGCCCGTGTACCTGCCGCGGGCGTTGTCGGCCAGTGAGTTGGAGTGGGTGCGGGCCCGGCCGGACGACCTGCGAGGCGGCCATCGCGGCATCCCTCGGCCCAAGGGCCCGGCAGTGGCGCTCGGGCCTGGCATCGCGTCCCTGGGTGTCGGAGTCATGCTCGTGCCGGCGCTCGCCGTCGACCCATCCACCGGAGCCCGATTGGGATACGGGGCGGGCTTTTACGACCGCCTCCTCGCTGACCTGTCACCAGCCGTGTTCACCGTTGCGGTCTGCCGGGAGCAGGATCAGCGCGTTCTGCCGGTCGAGGCGCACGACGTGCCGGTCGCGGCGGTGTTGACCGAGGCGGGCCTGGTATCGGTCGGGTCTGCCGGCGATGCGCCGGCGGAAGACTGAGCCGGGACCGCGTAGGGTCTGCAGCATGGCGGAACTTCACGGCGACGTGCGCAAGGCCGTGATCCCGGTCGCCGGGTTGGGAACGCACTTCCTGCCTGTGTCCAAGGCGATCCCCAAAGAGATGCTTCCACTCGTCGACCGGCCGGCCATCGACTATGTCGTCCGAGAAGCCGTCGCGGCAGGCCTGGATGATGTGCTGCTGATCCAGGGCCGCGGCAAGGTCGCGCTCGAGGACTACTTCGATCGAGATGTCGAGATGGAAGCCGCTTTGGCCGACAAAGGGGACGACCCGGCGCTGGCACAACTTGCCGAGATCAGTTCCCTGGCGAGGGTGCATTCGGTGCGGCAGGGCCAGGTGCTCGGTCTCGGCCATGCCGTCTCCATGGCCGAAGCGCATGTCGGTCACGAGCCGTTCGCGGTCCTCTTGGGCGACGACCTGATCGACGAACGTGATCCCGTTCTCGAGCAGATGCTCGCCCTGCGCCGCAAGCACGGGGGATCGGTGGTCGCGCTGTTCGAGGTGCCTCCTGAGAAGATCTCGAGTTACGGTGCCGCCGCCTGCCGAGCGACCGAGGTCAACGATGTCGTCGAAGTCACCGACTTGGTCGAGAAACCGCCGATCGATCAGGCGCCGAGCAACCTGGCCATCATCGGCCGCTACATCCTCGATCCCCTGGTCTTCGACGTCCTGCGTGACACCAGACCCGGACGGGGCGGGCAGATCCAACTGACGGATGCGCTGCGGAGCATGGCCAAACTGCCGGCCGGGAACGGCGGCGGAGTTCGTGGTGTGGTCTTCCGCGGTCGTCGCTACGACACCGGCGACAAGCAGTCGTACCTGCAGGCGGTCGTCACACTGGCCATGGAAGACCCTGACCTGGGGCCGGAGTTCAGGCGCTGGCTCGCCGGTCAGATGCAGCAACGCGGACTGGTCGCATCATGAACGGAGGCCCGACATGAGTCTCGAAGTACACCTCGCCGGACTGTTGGAGCAGGTCCATCCCCTCGAACCCCTCGACATCACCATCACCGAGGCCATCGGTTGCCAGATCGTCGGTGACGTATCCGCACCCCGTCCCATTCCGCATTTCGCTCGGGCCGCTCTGACGGGTTACGCAGCCCGAGCGGCAGATCTCACCGGGTCGGCCATGCTCAAGGTCGTCGATGATGTGGCTCCGGGATTCGCAGCGACGCAACCGGTGTATGCCGGCGTTGTGGTCCGGGTCGCAGCGGGAACCCCCCTGCCGACGGGAGCGGATTGTGTAGTCCGCGGCCCGGGGTTCGACAAAGTGGGCGACCAGATCACCATCACCGAGCAAGCCGAGCCGGGCGCCGGCGTGACCGCCGTGGGTGCGGTGGCCGCCGAGGGGGACACCGTGCTGGCCGATGGCGTCGTGATCGACCCCGTCACCGTGGGACTCCTCGCGCAACTCGGAGTCATCCGAGTATCGGTGCGCCCCCACCCGCGAGTGGTGGTCGTGACGATCGGCAACGAACTCCTGCCAGTCGGGGCAGAGCCGACAGCAGGTCTGGTCTACGATGCGACCGGCCCGATGCTCGCGGCTGCAGCCGAACGGGCCGGAGCTGTCGCCTTCCGGGTCGGACCGGTCGGTTACGACGCCCGCGAGATCGGCCAGGCCATCGACGATCAACTGATCCGCGCCGACCTGGTGGTGGTCGCCGGTGAGATCGCGTACGCCGACAGCCTGGTCCGGACTCAACTGGCGGCCCTCGGGTCCGTCACGTTCGATGAAGGATCCACCGACCAGGGAGCCTTTGGGCACGGCACCGTGGGCGAGGACTCCATCCCGGTGCTGGCACTACCTTCGGAGCCTGTTGCCGCCGAGGTCTTGTTCGCGGCGCTCGCTGTCCCCATGATCTATGCCATGAGGGGTGTCCAGCCCGCCGCGCCGGTCCATGTGCGACTGGGCGCTGACGTGCCCCGGACCCCGGCCACGCAGTTGATCCCGGCCCGCCTGGATGCCGACGGAACCGCTCACCCGCAGTTGGGCGCCACCTTGGTTCAGCTGGGTTCGGCCGACGTCCTGCTGCGGGTGCTGCCGGGCAACGACTCCCAGCCCGCCGGATCGACCGTCCCGGCACTATCACTGCGCCCCGGATCGCCATGAAGTGGCCGGTGACGCTGCAGGACGGCGCCGTCACCCTACGTCCCCTGCAGCGGCGTGATTCGCGGCGATGGCAGGACCTGCGGCGCGCGAACCATGAGTGGCTGAAGCCCTGGGAGGCCACACTGCCGCAGGCAGACCCCGCGGTCCCGGGCACCTTCGCCGGCATGGTCCGAAGTTTTCGCCGCGAGGCCACGGCGGGACGCAGCGCTGCCTTCGCCCTCGATGTCGAGGGGACCCTCATGGGTCAGGTCACGTTGGGGGGGCTCACGTGGGGCTCACTGCGCAGTGGCTACATCGGCTATTGGATCAGCCAGGAAGTGGCGGGCCGAGGAATCATGCCTCGAGCCGTGGCGCTCGTTGTCGACTACGCGCTCGGCACCTTGATGATGCACCGGATCGAGATCAACATCCGTCCCGAGAACCAGGCGAGTCTGCGAGTCGTCGAGAAACTCGGCTTCCGCAAGGAGGGTTTCCGTCCCGGATACCTGCACATCGATGGGGACTGGCGTGATCACGTCACCTACTGCATGCTCGCCGGTGAGCGCCCTCCCCAAGGGCTGCTCCGGGCCGTGCATGCCCGGGCGGGCCGATATCCAACTGTGCGCGACACGGGCGATTCGGTCCTTCGCATCCGGCCTCCGCACCCCTAACCTTGGGCGCGTGACGGGCCTGATCTATGTGATTCTCATCGCCTTGTGGGGCGTCGTGCTCGTTCCGCGGTGGTTGCACCACCACGACGAGTCACGGCGGCGCCGTGAGGCGGAACGTGTCGAGCGTGCCCTCAACCCGCACAATGCCCGGTCCGCCGCCCCGTCCGCGGCGGATGACGAGCACTACCAATCCTGGCGGGAGTATCTGAAAACCCTGACCAACCGGGAGCGGGTCGGCGGCGATCCAGCCCGTTGGGTCGATGCACTGCGCGCCCCCCAGGGCCGTCACGCTCGTCGGCGCCGCAACATCCTGTTGGGCCTGACGGGCGCCGTCACCGTGTCACTCCTCGGTGTGGTCGCCGGGATCCTCCCCAGTTTCCTCGCGGTCCTCACGACGTTGCTCCTCGTCGGCTACGTCAGTGCCATGTTCTTCCAGATGCGCCAGTGGGAATCGGGGCTGTCCACGGCCCCCGCCGCCGCGGCCCAGGACTTCACCGCCGAAGACCTCGCCGCGAGCGGGCGCTCAGTGCGCGACGGGGTTCGGCTCGTGAGCGGCACCGCCGCTGTGGGCTCCGAATGGGAGCCGCGCGAAACCACACTGCCCACGTACACCAGCAAGTCCAAGGCCTCGAAGATCCCGCGTCGCATCGACCTGACCAGCGCCGGCTGGAACGGCGCCAGCATGGTCGAGCAGGCCCGGGCCCAGCAGTCGCCCCATCTGCAGGACCAGTTCGACCGCGAGTTTGCGGCGCTGGAGCCTGACGCCGACCAGCAGGTTGCCGAGTTCGCCAACTACGCGAACGACCGCTCCTACTACCGTCGCGCCGTCAATGAGTAGCGCCGCCCCGGCAACGAGCACCGCCGCCCCGGCAACGAGCACCGCCGCCGGCAACGAGCACCGCCGCCCCGGCAACGAGCACCGCCGCCCCGGCCGCCGCCACACCGGTAGCGCCCCCCATCTCCGCGGCGGCATGCGCCGTTCCATCGGCGTCTGATGGCACGGTATTCTGACGGCTCCGGGGCTGTGGCGCAGTTGGTAGCGCGTCTCGTTCGCAATGAGAAGGTCAGGGGTTCGAATCCCCTCAGCTCCACAAGGTGAACCCATGATCAAACCCCGACTGGCCATCGTGCTGGCTGCCGGTGTCGTGGTGGCGGCTTGTAGCTCGCCCCCTCCGCCCGCCCCTTCAGCCAGCCCCACGGTGACGGCCACACCGGAACCCGAGGTGCTGCTGGCCATGACGGGGCAACCGGCGCCCGACAGCTGGAAGCCGCGACCGGTGATCGTGGTCAAGGTGGACAACACCGTCGCCGGGCAACCCCAGATCGGCATCGGCCAAGCGGACTTGGTGATCGAGGAGCCCGTCGAGGGTGGTCTCACCCGGCTGGCGGGGTTCTTCGAGTCGCGGCTCCCTCGGGTCGTCGGCCCGGCTCGTTCCGTGCGCATCAGCGATATCGGGCTGGTCGAACCGGTACGCGCGACCGTCGTCGCCAGCGGTGGAGCGCCCGACAGCCTGGCCGCCTTCGAGCGGGCGGATGTCACCTTGTACGACGAGACCTCCCCTGCGCACTTCCGAGATGCCGGCCGCGTGGCGCCCTACAACCTGTTCGTGAACCCCCGCGAGATCGATCGAATGGACAAGGGTCGACTACCTCAGCAGTCGTACCTGTCGTTCGGCGACTCGGAGCTTCCGAAGGGGCAGCCGGCCAAGGACGTGACCATCACGTTCTCCCCGAGCCGCTCGGAGACTTGGCAGTGGGACCGCAAGTCCGGGCATTGGCAACTCGACGGACAGAAGTTCCGTCCCGACAACATCCTGGTCATGGACGTCACCACTCGCGATACGGGCGAACGAGACGCAGCCGGCAGTCCGATCCCTGAAGTCATCTCCACTGGTGGCGGTCGCGGCTACCTGATGGCCAGCGGAGAGGCCCACAAGATCAACTGGTCCAAGGTGTCGACCAAGGCGCCGTTCGAGTTGGCCGACGCGCGTGGGCGGGAAGTCGAAGTGCCTCCCGGGGCGGACCTGGGTGGCGTTGATCGTACGAGGGACAGGTCAGGTCGACTTCGACTGACTGCTGCGTTCCGCCATGGCCGCCAGACGCGCGTTATAGGCCAGTCGTTCCGCGTCGCCGTCACGGTCGGCTTGGCGGTCCATCCGTTTGGCGCGCCGCTCGTCGGTGCGCGCCCATTGCACGGCGACCACGATCATGACGACGATGGTGGGGATCTCGCCGATGCCCCAGGCAACACCCCCGCCGGAGACGCTGTCCTGGACCGCGTCGGTCAGCCACGGCGGTTGGACTTGGGCGAACCATTCAGCGCCCAGTGGCACCGCCGACATCATGATGGCCACGGCGAAGAACGCGTGCAACGAGATGAACAGCAACAGCAGGAGCAAGCGGGCCCAAGCGGGCACCTCACGCGGGCCGGGGTCGAGGCCCAGCACGACCCAGTAGAACAGGAATCCGGCGAGCAAGAAGTGCACGCCCATCAGGACATGTCCCAGGTGCGAGCCCATGGCCCAGCCGAACAGCGGTGTGAAGTACAGCCCGAACAATCCGAAAGTCCCCACCGCGAGCACGTAGAGCGGATGAGTCACAAACCGGGAGATGGGGGCATGCAAGCCCCAAAGCAGCCACTCGCGGGGCCCACGATCGGGGCCTTTGCTCGGACGTAGCGCACGCAGCGCGAGCATGATCGGCATGCCCAGGACCAACAGGATGGGAACGACCATGGACAGCGACATGTGCTGCACCATGTGCCACTGCACCGAGACCTTGGCGTACCCGGAGATGCCGGATGATGTGGCCCAGACCAGGAACAGCACTCCTGCGTACCAGGCGACGACCCTTCCCCAGGGCCAGTGGATACCGCGCCGATGGGCCCGCCAGACGCCCCACCCGTAGACGCCGGCAAGCACCACGGCGATCAGCAGGAACACGACGTCCGGATACCAGCCGATCATCACGGAAGCTGCAGTGGGCGGGGGCGGGAAGGGGAATCCCAGGAGTTCCTCCGCCGGCGACGGCAGCGGGACCGCCAAGCGCGGGTACTGCGTGACAGTCATACTCACGGCCACCCCGACTGTGACCAACAAGAGCAGCCCCTCGGCCAAGAGCCACCGGAACAGAGGCCCGGACTGCTGGGGATCGGCGGCCGCGGTCCGGCGTGAGTTCCATGCGACGGCGGCGATAGTCGCCAGCAGAGCCACTTTGAGGAGAACCAGCAGGCCGTACGGTGTCGTGAAGAGTTCCCCAAACTGTTCAAGGCGCGTGTAGGTATTGGCGACGCCGCTGGCCGCCAGGACGATCACCGCAGCGGTCGCGAGAACCGAGAATCGGCCGATGGCGACTGAGAGTCCCGGGTCGCGGAGCAGCGCGTGCCGGGTCATGGCGATGAGGCCTCCGACCCAGAGCGCCGCTGCCACGGCGTGAACTGTCCCGGCGGCCAGGGACAGTGAGTGGTCGCCCAGATCCGTGCCGTGGGCGGTCAGTGGGCCGGCGATCAGAGCGATGGTTGCGATGCCCGTGAGCATGGCGGCAGCGCTCGTGCGGGCTGTGAATGCTGCGGCCACCGCTATCCCGATGGCGAGGATCGCGGTGACGAGGTGAGCGACGTTCGCGGGGATCTCGAAGGCGTACGTGAAGAAGGTGGCCGGAGCCATCGCCCGGTGCAGCGGTTCGCCGATCACGGTGGCATGGGTGAAAGCGATGGTCGCCAGAGCGCTTGCGGCCCACACGAGTGCACTCCACGCGGCCAGCACCACGTCGCGCCTGCCGGCGCGGGACACATGCGTTCGATCAGGGCCGGGCATGAGGAACGCAGCGGTCACCAACAGGCCGAGAGTGATGGTGCCCGCGATCACCGTCAGAGCAGTCGCGATGGGCAGGCCCCAGCCCACGACAGGGCCGGGGTCCGGAAGCCCAGTCTCGGGGGTCTGGTAGGCCGCGCCCCCAAGGAGCAAGCCCAGCATCAAGCCGACAGCGGCAGCGGCCGCGCCTCCCAGCGCCGGCCACACCGAGGGCAGGCGCTCATCACTGGGCGCAGGGGCCCGGGTGACCGTAGTCATCCACCGGCTCCGGGACGAGGCGACACAAGCACCGCTCCAGGGTAAGGGTGGGTCACACCCAGGTGGGTAGCCACATCCGCTGGCTCCAGGTCGCGTAGTCGATGACCTCGGCGGACCACAACGGGTAGAAGAACGCGGACACGCCTACGCAGGCAAGCAGGAACACGGCGACCAGCGCCACTCGCAGGCGACTGTCGTGGGTGGAATCAGGCTGAGTTCCCGGTCGTGCCACAGCGGCCAAGGACAGGGTCAATGCCATGACCAGGAACGGGACTACGACGACCGCGTAGAACGTGAAGATCGTGCGATCGGGGAACAACAGCCACGGCGCCCACCCCGCCAGAACTGCGGCCAGCACGGCTCCGGATCGCCAGTCCCGATGTGCTGCCCAACGCCATACTTGGTGCAGCACGGCCAGGACTCCAGCCCACCAGATCAGTGGATTTCCCAGGGCTGTGACGGCTTGAGCGCACTGACCGGACTCGCATTGCAGACCTTCGGACTCGTAATAGAACGAGGTGGGACGAGCCTGGACCAACCAGCCGAAAGCCGAGGACTGATAGGAGTGGGGACTCGTCAGGTTGTTGTGGAAGCTCCACATCTCCGAGTGGTAGTGCAGCAATGATCGCAGTGCCGCCAGGGGTCCCCCGGACGAGTCCCAGTTCCGGCTCCAACCGTTGTCGCTGGCCAGCCATCCCCCCCAAGTGGCTACGTAGACCAGCAGGACGATCCCGAGCATGGTCACGGCTGCCGGAACAGCGGAACGAAGCAGTGCGAAGGGCAACGAGTCGCCGCCGCGGCGACGGCGCGAGGCGTCCCAGAGCACCGTCAGGATCCCGAAAGCGGCCACGAACCAGATTCCGCTCCACTTCACGCCACAAGCCAGGCCCAGGCAGAGCGCAGCAGTCATGCGCCATGGCCGCCACCAACTGCCGGGGGTTCGGCCTTGCCGCACCCAGTCCCTATCCACCAGAAGGCAGGCGAATGCCGCGACCACGAAGAACGCGAGCATGCCGTCGAGGACGGCGGTCCGGCTCATGACGATGGCGATGCCGTCGATCGCGATCAGAAGTCCGGCGACCGTCCCCCAGATCGCGCTCCCGGTCATGCGCAGGACTGCACGCGCCACGAGCCAGATGGTCAGGGTGCCCAAGATCGCGGTGGCGATACGCCAGCCCGTCGGAGTGACACCGAAGACGGCTTCGCCGGCTGCGATGAGCCACTTGCCCACCGGAGGATGCACGACGTAGGAGGGGGCATCAGTCCACCACGCGGGATCCAGGGTCCCGTCTGACTCCAGGATCTTCTTGTCGAGTTTGTCGATCGCGGTCCGCTCGTACCCGAACGCCAGCAGTGAGGCGCCGTCCTTGGCGTAGTAGGTCTCGTCGAACACCAAGGCGTGCGGCCGACCCAGGTCAACGAGTCGCAGGACTCCGCCCAGGATTGTCACAGTGAGCGGGCCCAGGAGCCGTCCAGTGAATCGTCTGCTCACGGCCGCGACGGCCGGAGCATGCTCGGGCAGGGCGGCCGTTGCGGTCACCGGGCAATCCTAAAGCCTGTCGACAAATAGTCGCAGCGCCCTTCTCGGGCGTCCCTGTCACGCTGCTGCGTGGCGGGTTCCCGCGTCGCTGGGGCTGGTTTCACGGGCGCGTGCGCGCCGGCCAGAGCCGTCCCCTCGGCAGGCGTTGGTGTCCGGGCCGGTCGCTTCTCGGTCCCGGGCCGCCTGGGCGTCAGCCCACGCGGCGAGGTTGATCGCTGCGTTGCGGTCGCGGTCCAGTTCCAGTCCGCACGCCGCGCACCGGTAGGTGCGCTGCGCGAGGGTGAGGTCCGGGTCGACCGCGCCGCAGCCGGAGCAGGTCTTCGACGATGGGAACCACCGGTCCACGGTGACCACCTGACCGCCGCGCCAGTCCTGCCGGTAGGTGATCAGCCGGGCCAGTTCGGTCCAGGCGGCGTCGGAGATGGCTGCTGCGAGGCGGTGGTTGGCGAGCATGCCTTTCACGTTGAGGTCTTCGACGGCGACCCTCCCCCGCAAGCGGGGGGACCCCCAGGTATTGGGCCAGCGTGTTGGCGGCGGCGTGCAAGACGTGGTGCCTTCGGTTCCTGGTCTGCTGGTGGTGCCGCCCGAGCCGGGCGGCGGCCTTCCTCCTGTTCCTCGATCCTGTCGGTTTGCGGGTGACGGCTCGGGCCAGCCGCCGCTGCTTGGCTTGGGCGTGTTGCAGGTGCCTCGGCGCGGGGATGCGCGCTGCCTCGGCGCCGTCGGCCGAGGCAGCCACGGCCAGGTCGTGCAGACCACGGTCCACACCCAGGAACCCGGCAGCTTCTACCAACTGCTGGTCGTGCCGCTGGGCCTGGTGCAGGTCGGCGGCTTCCACGTTGAGGCTGACGAACCAGCGGCCCGCGCGCCGGGACACGGTCGCGAACAAGATCCGGCCGCGGCCAGTGGCGATGAGGCGCCGCAGCCGGCGGGTGTCGTCGTGGACCTTCACCGCGCCGGCACCGGGCAGGGTCACCGACCGGGGTCGGTCGCCGTCACCGACGCGGATCGGCGGCTTGCCGCCCTTGGGGTGCTTGTTGCGCAGTCGGAACGACTCGACGGCCCTTCCCTTGCGCTTGAACCTGGGGAACCCGACCCGCCGCCCGGCCCGGTCGCCCTTGCGGGACGCGGTGAACGCCGCCAGCCCCTTGCCGAGATCGACGGCTGCTTCCTCGAAGACCTGCTGGCACACCTGCGTGCGCCACGCCAGGCCGGTCACCTGCACCTCGGCCGTCCCGGCGCCGTCAACCACGAACAACCGTCCCGCGTCCTCGGTCTTCTTCCACGCGTTGAACGCGTTGATCAGGTCGAACCCGGTCCAGGGCACCTTCACGCCGGGATCAGCCTGTTTGGCGGCGAGCGCGTGCTTGACCAGCCGCAGGCACGTGTTGCTCGCGAACCGGGACGCACCGGCATGGCGGGCCAGCGCCGTGTCCTGCTCGACCGTGGGGTCGAGGCAGAACCGGAACGTCGTGTGCCGCACGAGCACAGACAACCACATACCCCCGACAAGCCCGTGGAACGCGCGTGCTGAGGCCGGTATCAGTCCCGGTGTCGGAGGGTCCTGCTATCAACGGCGGTCATGTGACCGAAACCCGTACCCGTCCGACCTGACCGACTCGGCCTGGACCGCATTGGAGCCGCTGCTCACCCGCGACATCACTCTTCCCGGCCGCCGGATCGACCCCGACCGGCTGCGCGAGTACGTCGACGCGATCCTGTACGTACTGCGCACCGGCTGTCCGTGGCGGCACCTGCCCCACGACTTCGCCGTCGAGTGGCCAGCCGCCCATCAGCAGTTCATGCGTTGGACCAGGCGCGGCGTCTGGGACTCGGCATTGGTGAAGCTGCGTGAGCAGACCCGCCTGGCCGACGGCCGCAAAGCGGCTGCGACCGGCGCTGTGGTGGACTCGTCCTCAGTGAAGGCCAGCCCTGTGCCAGGCCAGCGCGGGTTCGACGGGGCCAAGAAGATCGACGGCATCAAGCGGCATATCTTGACCGACACCGCCGGGCTGCTGCTCGCCGTCGAGGTGACGGCCGCCAACGAGCAAGACCGGGCCGTGCTGCCCAGACTGCTCGACGTTGCGAAGTCCTCCTGCCCGGGGATGGCCAAGGTGTGGGCGGACAAGGGCTACACCGGTCCGGCAACGCGAGAGCTCGCCGCCAAGACCGGCATCGACATCGAGATCGTCTCCGGTCCGAAGCCGCCGCCCGGCACCGGGTTCCTCGTGCAACCACGCCGCTGGGTCGTCGAACGCACCCACGCCTGGATCAACCGCAACCGGCGCATGGTCCGACAATGGGAAGCCACCCTCGAAGCCCACACCGGCTTCCTCATCCTCAGCCAGATCGCACTCCTGCTGAACCGGCTCACGTGATTTGTCGACAGGCTTTAGTGCCGCTTGGAGGCTTCCTTGCCGGCCTCCCGCACGCAAGTGGCCATCTGCTGCACTCGGGACGTTCGACGTCGCGGTACAAGTTGCCCAAGCCGTGTCAGGATGTCGGTGTGTACGGCACGCTCACATTGGCCGCCACACCCATCGGCAATCCCCACGATGCCTCCGACCGGCTCCGGGCTGCCCTGCGACGTGCCTCGTTGATCGCCGCCGAGGACACCCGCCGGGTCCGGCGCCTGGCCGAATCCCTCGAAGTGCCGCTCAAGGCGACAGTTGTGTCATTGTTCGAGGGCAACGAGGCAAGCCGGTCCGACCGACTCCTCGAGTCGCTGGTCAGTGGTCAGGATGTGTTGCTCGTCTCCGATGCCGGCACCCCGACGATCAGTGACCCCGGCCGACGCCTCGTACAGCGATGTGGGGACAGGGGAATCAGGGTGACCGCCCTGCCCGGTCCGTCGGCCGTAGCCACCGCGGTCGCAGTGTCGGGGTTGGTCGCGGGCCCGTTCGCCTTCGAAGGATTCCTGCCCCGCAAACCCGGCGAGCGCAGGCGACGGCTCGCCGAACTCGCCAACGATCCTCGCCCCACCGTGTTCTTCGAGTCGCCGCGACGACTGGCGACCACGTTGGCGGATCTGATGGCGGAGTGGGGCGATCGACCCGCGGTCGTGTGCCGGGAGTTGACCAAGGTTCACGAGGAGGTCATCCGCGGCTCGGTCACGCAGTTGGGGCAGTGGGCGCAGGGCGATGTCCTGGGCGAAGTGACCCTCGTGGTCGCTGGTGCACCCGCTGATGATGTAGCCGACGAGTCCGAGTTGGCCGCGCGGGTGGCGGCATTGGTGGCCGCCGGGATGAGCCGGCGGGACGCTGTCGTCCAGGTCGTCGCCGAAACCGGGGCGCCGCGCCGGGTCGTGTACCAGGCGTCGCTGTCGTCCCTAGAATGACCCCATGCCCGACAAGTCGTTCTATGTCACGACGCCCATTTACTACGTCAATGACGCTCCCCACATCGGGCACGCCTACACCACGGTCGCGGGAGATGTCCTGGCCCGGTGGCACCGGCAGAGGGGCGAGAAGGTCCGCTACCTCACCGGCACCGATGAGCACGGCACCAAGGTCCAGCGCAAGGCCGAGGAGAACGAAGTCACGCCCCAGGAGTGGGTCGACACGCTGGTGTCCGAACACTGGCGGCCCGTCCTCGAGACCCTCGACATCGCCAACGACGACTTCATCCGCACCACGGAGGAGCGACATCGGCGCGGAGTACAGGCCTTCTGGACCGTCCTGAAAGAGGCGGGACACGTCTACCCCGAGCTCTACGAAGGGCCCTATTGCGTGGGGTGCGAGGAGTTCAAGGTCGCCGCCGACCTGGAAGAGGGGACAGGTGAGTACGCCGGCGAGTTGGTGTGCCGGATCCATGGCCGCCCTGTCGAGCAACTCAGCGAACAGAACTGGTGGTTCCGGCTGTCGGAGTTCGGTCCCGCGCTCCTCGAGCATTACGAGCGCAACCCCGACGCCGTAGCCCCCCGCAGCGCCTACAACGAGGTCGTCTCGTTCATCCGCGGCGGTCTTTCCGACATCTCCATGTCTCGCTCCAGTGTGGACTGGGGAGTGCCGCTTCCGTGGGATCCTGAGCAGGTCGTCTACGTGTGGTTCGATGCCCTGCTGAACTACATCACGGCCGTTGGCTACGGACAGAACTCCGGGAAGGAACTCTTCGCGAACACCTGGCCGGCCGACGTCCATCTCGTGGGCAAGGACATCCTCCGGTTCCATGCCGTGTACTGGCCGGCCATGCTCATGGCGGCCGGCCTGCCACTGCCGGCCAAAGTCTTCGCCCACGGCTGGTTGCTCGTCGGGGGCGAGAAGATGTCCAAGAGCAAACTCACCGGCATTGCACCCGAGACGATCACCGACACATTTGGTGCCGACGCCTTCCGCTACTACTTCCTGCGGGCGATCAACTTCGGTTCCGACGGCTCGTTCTCGTGGGAGGACATGCGCGACCGCTACACC
This sequence comes from Candidatus Nanopelagicales bacterium, assembly GCA_037045355.1. Lineage (NCBI taxonomy): Bacteria > Bacillati > Actinomycetota > Actinomycetes > Candidatus Nanopelagicales > Candidatus Nanopelagicales bacterium. The sequence continues at coordinate 26,619 of JBAOHO010000021.1, forward strand.
TCCGAACTCGCCAACGGGCTCGGGAACCTCGCGTCGCGAGGGGGCGCCATGATCACCAAATACTTCGCCGGAGTCCTCCCGGAGCCGGGCCCGTACAGCAACGCCGACCTCGTCGTCCAGGATCTACTCGCTCGCACGGTCGCCGACGCGGACGCGGCGATGCTGCGGCTCGACTTCAGCGGCGGCATCGCGGCGATTCGAGGTCTGATCGATGCCGTGAATGGCTATGTGACCGAACAGCAGCCCTGGGCGCTGGCCAAGGACGACGATCGCCGCGAACGGCTCGGGACGGTCTTGTACACGATTGCCGAGAGCCTGCGGGCGATCAGCGTGCTTTATCACCCGGTCATGCCCAGTGCTACCGAGGCGCTGTGGCAGTCGCTCGGCGCTGATGCGCTCGGTCCGCTCGCCGACCAGGTCGTCACGCACGTCGTCTGGGGCCAACTGCCACCCGGAGTCACGGTGTCCAAACCGGAGCAGTTGTTCCCGCGGCTGCCGGACGAAGAGGAATGACCCTGCCCATCCCGGCACCGGAACCCCTGCCGGCGCCGGTCATCGACAGTCATTGTCATCTGGACATCACGGCGGAGTACTCCGGTCTCTCGCCGGCGCAGGCCCTCGACGCGGCGGCGCGGGTGGGTGTCACTGGGGTCGTCCAGGTTGGTGTCGATGTCGAGTCGTCCCAGAGATCGGTCGAACTCGCGCGAGAGTTCGACAACGTGGTGGCCGCGGTGGCTGTTCATCCCAACGAAGCACCTCGGCGCGGGTCCGAACTGGACAACGACCTGCAACACATCGCCGAACTGGCAGCGGATCCACGAGTGGTCGCGATCGGCGAGTCGGGGCTGGACCATTTCCGAACTGACGAATCCGGTCGCGCTGCGCAGGAGCGCTCATTCCGGGCTCACATCAACCTGGCCCGTCGGACCGCGAAGACGTTGGTGATCCACGACCGCGATGCCCATACCGATGTCTTGCGGGTCCTCGACGACGAGGACCTCCCCGACCGGATTGTGTTCCACTGCTTCAGCGGCGACGCCGCGATGGCGCGCCTGTGCAGCGACGCCGGGTGGTACATCTCGTTCCCGGGAGTTGTGACGTTCAAGAACGCGGGGGAGTTGCGAGCCGCCGCCGCAGTCGTGCCGCCGGACCGGATGCTGGTCGAAACCGATGCGCCCTTCCTGACCCCGGCACCGCATCGCGGCAAACCCAACGCGTCGTACTTGCTGCCTTGGACGGTCCTGACGCTGTCTGACGTGACGGGGATCGAACTTCCAGAACTCTGCGGACAGTTGCACGCCAACACGATGGCCGCGTTCGCGATCACGCCTGAACTGGGTTTCACGGGGTGACCGAACTCCTCGGTCCGCGTGACGTCCAGCAGTTGGCGGCACCGCTGAACCTGCACCCGGCGAAGGCGCTGGGGCAGAACTTCGTCGTGGATCCCAATACGATCCGGCGTATCGTCCGCCTGGCCGATCTGCCGCCGGAGGCGGAGGTGCTGGAGGTGGGTCCGGGTCTGGGCAGTCTCACTCTCGGGCTACTTGCCGCCGGGCACCGGGTCACGGCTGTGGAGATCGACGAACGCCTGGCCCGACTGCTCCCGGACACGGTGGATGCCCGGCTCCCGGAGGGCGCCGCACGGCTGCGGGTCGTTGCAGCCGACGCCATCAGCATCGACGCCGGCCTGGGGGTACCGGACTCCCTGGTCGCCAACCTGCCGTACAACGTCGCGGTGCCGGTACTGCTGCATTGCCTGGCCACCTTCCCTTCTCTGGAGCGGTCGTTGGTCATGGTGCAGAAAGAGGTTGCCGACCGGCTGGCGGCGGCCCCCGGAAGCAAGACCTACGGAGTCCCCAGCGTGAAGGCAGCCTGGTACGCGCGGGTACGTCGAGTGGGCTCGGTGCCGCCGACCGTGTTCTGGCCGGTGCCCCGCGTAGACAGCGGGCTGGTTCTGTTGGTGGCTCACCGCGACCCGGCTGATGTGCGCGGTGAGCAGCCACGCGATCGGGTGTTCGCCGTGATCGACCTACTGTTCGGACAGCGCCGGAAGACAGTCCGTCACACCTTGACCGCACGACTTGGTCCGGAAGTGGCCGACTCAGCCTTGGCCCGGGCGGGACTGGCCCCCGGTGACCGTCCTGAACAGTGGGGCTTGGCGCAGTTCGTCCAGCTCGCGGCCGCACTGCCGAAGTCAACGCAGTCACACCAGCTGTCCCGCGACCTGGCATGATTCGGGGGGCCCGAGGAATGGACGCTACGGAGCGCCCGCTGCTGATGAGAGGCGGTGGCTGTGGACGCGATCCTCATGGAGCACGCGGCAACCCGTGAGAACTTCGACGAGCAGTTGTATCTCTTGGCCAATCCCGACGTAGTCCAGCAGATCGCTTCAGGCGGTGTGCGTTCCGCGCATGAGCACCTCACGCGCGATGGGCTGCGGGAGGGTCGCCCCATCAGGCTTCCCGTCGAGACCATCTCGGCCGCAAAGGCAGCCAAACGCGACAGGATGCGACCGATTCTCCGGTCCGACATGCGCTCCGTCGACAACGGGAACTGTGTCGACTTCCTGACCGACGACCTTCGGGCCGCCTTCGACATCGTCGAGACGGACGCTGTCAGCGCCCATGATTACGACCCGATCATCCTGGGATTGGTCGAGCGCAACTCAGAAGGGCTCGTCCTCGATTGCGGATCGGGAATGCGGCGAACCTACTTCTCCAATGTGGTCAATTTCGAGATCGTCGACTACGACACCACAGATGTCCTGGGAGTCGGCGAGGAGTTGCCGTTCCGCGACGAATGCTTCGACGCGGTCATCTCGACAGCGGTGCTGGAGCATGTCAAGGATCCCTTCCGATGTGCGGAGGAAATCGTCCGAGTACTCAAGCCGGGTGGGGAACTGATCTGTACCGTGCCGTTCCTCCAGCCAGTGCACGCCTACCCGAACCATTTCTACAACATGACAGCCCAAGGTCTGCAGAACCTGTTCGCGGATCAGCTGACCATCAAGGGAACCTCCGTGCACGGAGACCTGCGCCCGCTCTACTCAGTTCGTTGGATTCTCAACAGTTGGGCATTGGGACTCTCGGGGCGCACACGACGGAAGTTCGAGCGGATGCGGGTCGGTGACTTGATGGGTGATCCCACGAAGTTGGTGGACATGCCATTCGTCACGGAACTGTCGGATGAGAAGAATCGCGAACTCGCCTGTGCGGTCCAACTATCGGCGGTCAAGCCCCTCTCGTCATAGGACAGAGCCCGGCGAGCCCTGTGACAGAGCCCGGCGAACCCTGTGTGATGCGTGGCGGGCTCGAAGTGCCGTTTCGTGTTTGTGCGTCACACAGGAAAGCGTTCGATCGCGCCGCGCTCAGGTGGCGCCGGCACCGGTTTCCACAGACCAGCGCGTTGGCCGAGGAGTCGGGTCGCGTAGCGCGGGTTGAGGATCAAGTAGCGGCGCCACAGTCTGGTCGGCTCCAAGCCCAGTCGCCACAACCACTCCAGGCCATAGCGCTGCATCCACGGTGGCGGTGTGCGTAACTGGCCGGCGTGGTAGTCGAAGGCTGCGCCGACGGCGAGAAGCGGGAGGTCCAGGTGCGCGCGCAAGGCGTGGGCGAAGACCTCCTGCCGCGGGCAACCGAGTCCGACCAGAACACAGCGCGCTCCACTTGCGCGGATCTCGGCCGCGATGTCCGGCGCCTCGCCGGGTTCGGCCACGCGGAACCCTGAGGGCCGCATCCCGGCGATGCGCAGTCCCGGGTATTTCTCCGGCAGTGTCGTGGCCAACCTGTTCAGAGTCTGCGGTGTCGAGCCGTAGAGGAACACAGGCAAACCGCGGTGCGCCAACTCGGCGAGGACATACCCCGTGAGGTCCGGGCCGTACACCCGGTCGCGCAGGCTCGTGTTGTACAGAGAGTTCAGCGCCCAGCGCACGGGTTGACCGTCAGGTACCGTCACGTCGAACGAGTTCAGGCGCGCTTCGTGTGCGGGGTCGTCCACGCCCGTCATGACGCCGTGGACGGCCAGTGCGGTCAGAGCCAGGGGCCGGCGTTCCTCGGCAGCCGCCACCACCTGGTCGACCGCATAGTCGTAGTCGACCGCATCGATCATCACGCCCAGCACATTGTGCCGACCGCGATTGATCACGGAGTCCACCGATCGACGTTGCTCTCGTAGATCTCGCGCATGATCGCCGGAACGTCGTAGGTGAGGCCCCAGTTCGGGAAGTGATCGGCGAACCGCGCGTTGCTGCCGATCCACCAGATGTGATCGCCGATGCGGTTCTCGTCGACGTATTCGGTGGTCATCTCGGTGCCGGTGATGTCGGCGGCGATGGCGAAAGCCTCGAGATTCGAGCAGTTGGAGTGTCGGCCGCCGCCCATGTTGTAGACCTCGGCGATACGCGGCGCACGCCAGAAGGCCTCGAAGGCGCTGACGACGTCATTGCTGTGGATCGCGTCGCGAACCTGCTTGCCCTTGTAGCCGAACACCGTGTAGGTCCGCCGCTCCATCGCGCATCGCATGACGTACCCGAGGAATCCGTGGAGCTCGGCTGCCGAGTGGGATGGGCCCTGTGAGTGTTCCCCCACGGAAGCAGGCGGTCGGAATGTCGAAGTACCGTCCATACTCTTGGACCATCACGTCACCGGCCACCTTGGCGGCCCCGAACACTGAGTGCAGGCTGCGGTCGATGGACATGTCTTCAGTGATGCCGTCGTGGAAGGCGTGGTCCGCCGCGATCTCCCACCGCGTATCGAGTTCGATGAGCGGAAGCGAGTTCGGGGTGTCGCCGTACACCTTGTTGGTCGACGTGTAGATGAAGACGGCGTCGGGTGCGTGTAGCCGCGTCACTTCCAGCATGTTCAAGGTGCCCACGGCGTTGATGTCGAAGTCCGTCCAGGGCTCCTTCGCCGCCCAGTCGTGACTGGGTTGAGCGGCAGTGTGGACCACCAAGGTGATGTCCGCGCCGACCGCCCGGAACAGGGCTGACAACCCGTCGCGGTCGCGGATGTCCAACGATTCATGGCGGTAGTGGCGACCGAGTTCGTCGCGCAGGGTCTGGACATTCCACGCCGTGGACCCATCCGGTCCGAAGAAGTAGGCGCGCATGTCATTGTCGATGCCGATGACGTCGAGACCGAGTCCCGCGAAATGACGCACCGCGGACGAACCGATCAGACCACCGGAGCCGGTGACGACCACAAGAGACACTGATTCCCCATTTCCGTTCGGGATCCCGATGTCGGTGCGGGTTCCCCAACCCTGCGCCCGGCCAGTCTCTCAGACTGGAAGGCGCTCACGGCGCATGGCGGTAGCGCTTTCCGTAGGCTCGAGATGATGTCGCATTCCGTTGTCAGCGTGCGGGTTCCCGCCAAGTTGAATCTCGACCTGTCGGTCGGGCCGGTGCGCCCTGACGGCTTCCACGAACTCGCCACCGTTTATCAGGCGTTGTCGCTGTTCGACGAGCTGGAGGTTTCGGAGCGGGGCGACGGGCGCGGTCTGCGTTTGTCCGTCGGGGGCCGCGAGACTGCCGGGGTTCCCACGGGACCCGACAACCTTGCCTGGCGCGCCGCGGAGTTGGCAGCCGAGGCGTACGGCCGGGTGCCGGACCTGTCGATCACGATCGACAAGGGGATCCCGGTGGCCGGCGGGATGGCGGGAGGCAGCGCCGACGCGGCGGGCGTACTGCGTGCCTGTGCGCAGTTGTGGGACCCCAGCGGCGAGGCTGAACCGGAGTTGGGTGATCTTGCTGCGCGGCTGGGATCGGACGTTCCGTTCGCGTTGTTGGGTGGGACCGCCGTGGGTAGTGGTCGCGGCGAGACGGTGACGTCGGCGATGGGATCGGGGAAGTTCCATTGGGTGCTCGCGCTCTCGGAGGGCCAGTTGTCCACCCCGGCGGTGTACCGCAAGTTGGACGAAATTCGCGGATCGGGTGCCACACCGCGTCCCGCCGTGCGGCCCGAGGTTCTGCTGGCCGTCCGTTCGGGGGATGCGCACGCCCTGGGTCGGGCGCTGCGCAATGATCTTCAGCCCGCGGCGTGCGCTTTGATGCCCGTACTGGAGATGCTCTTGGCGTTGGGGCCGGAGCACGGGGCGCTGGGTGCTTTGGTGTCCGGGAGTGGTCCTACGTGTGCCTTCCTGGTGGCTGACCAGGACTCAGCACTGGAACTCGCTGTGGCGCTGTCGGCGTCAGGTCTGTGCCGGGCAGTCAGACGGGCGGTGGGTCCGGTGCCGGGGGCGTCCGTCGTCGACTGAGTGATGCCCGAATCGGTCACGAAAGCCGGGGTTTGGGGTCCAGATGCCCCAGCCCGTTCCACGCCAGATTGACCAGGTGCGCCACGACTTCGCGTTGCTTGGGTTTGCGCACCTCCAGCCACCACTGCCCGGTGTGCGCCACCATGCCGACGAGCATCTGTGCGTACATCCCCGACAACTTGGGGTTGAATCCTCGGGCCCGGAACTGGGTGGCGAGCACGTGGTCCACGCGGGCGGCCACCTCGATGATCAGGCTGTCGAATCCCGCCGTGCTGGCGGGGGAGTCCCGTACCAGGATGCGGAAACCGTCTGTCTCGTCCTCGATATAGCCGAACAGCGCCGTCCCGGCTTGTTCAAGTAGTTGGCGGGGATGATCACCGGTCAGCGAGTTGGTGATCCTCTCGAGAAGGGTGTTCATCTCCCGATCGACGATGACCGCGTACAGCCCTTCCTTGCCGCCGAAGTGTTCGTAGACGACGGGCTTCGACACGGCGGCCTCGGAGGCGATCTCCTCCACGCTGACCGCCTCGTAGCCCTTGTCGGCGAAGAGTCGACGACCGACCCCGATGAGTTGCTCCCGGCGCTGTTTTCCGCTCATTCGCACGCGCGGCCGCCGGGAAGTAGTCAGTTCGACGAGTGAGGTCGGATCCCCGGCGGTCGTGAGATCGGGGGGCCAAGGCGTGGTCACTGGCGCGCGTTCTCGTACTTCCCGCCGCGGTTCTCCGCGGCGGGTGGTTTCTCAGTCGGCCTCGTTGACCGCGGGATGCAGGTCGATCGGTTCCTCGGGATGCAGCCAACGGTTGCGCACTCGCTGCGCGGTCGGCCATCGCACATCGTGAGCCCAGCCGAGGCGTTCCAGCATGCGGATCGACCACGCTGACGGGTCGATCTGGCTCCGGAGCACCCCGTGGCGCGCCGCGGTCGGATCCGAATGGTGGTAGTTGTGCCACGACTCGCCCAGCGCCGGCACCGCCAACCATGCGACGTTGCCGGAGTTGTCGCGCGTCCGGAACGGACGCCGGCCCCAGACATGGCAGATCGAGTTGATCGACCACGTCACCTGATGCACCAGAGCGATCCGGACCAGCCCGGCCCAGAAGAACGCGCTCAGCGCACCCTGCCATGACCAGGTGATCAGGCCGCCGAGGACGGCGGGCAGCAGTAGCGTCGCGAGCACGAACCACGGGAAGTGCTGGGAGAGTCGGCGAGTGATCGGATCACGCAGCAGGTCCGGCGAGTACTTCGCGACATCGGTCGGATTGCTGCGGATCAGCCAGCCGACGTGGGCGAACCACAGTCCCTTGGCGACCGCCCGGGAGTCGGTTCCGAACCGCCACGGGGAGTGCGGGTCGCCGGGTTTGTCAGAGAAGGCGTGATGTTTGCGGTGATCGGCGACCCAGTCGGTCACGGCGCCTTCGAGCGCCAAGGAGCCGGCGACCGCGAGAACGGTGCGCGTCGCGGCGTTCGCCTTGAACGAGCCATGGGTGAAGTACCGGTGGTATCCGACCGTGATACCGAATGCTGTGATCACGTAGAACAGAGCCGCAAGGCCCACGTCCACCCAGGAGATCCACCCCTGCATCAGAACTGGGATGGCGGCGACCAGCGCCACCATGGGGGTGATCAAGAAGACCGCGACGATCCAGGGCTGACCCGTCGGCTCCTGCGAGCCCGTGGGTTCAGGCGACGGCTTGGCCGGGGCCACGGAAGCGGTGGGAGGGACGTCGGGTTGGGTGGGGATGGTCTGGCGACCAGTACTCCGTGGGCTCATCGATCCCGGTCCCTTCGCTGAACCTACGCGCTGCGTAGGTTCAGCGAAGTTAACCTACGGCTGCGTAACAAGTCAATGGTCGAGTGGTTGGCGCCGGTGAGCGCGTGACAGGATTGCCCGACACCAGTCCGCCGTGGGGTAATGGCAGCCCGACAGCCTTTGAAGCTGGAGGTCCAGGATCGAGACCTGGCGGCGGAGCGACTCCCTCAGTGGCCAGCGGGTATTCTGCGAGGGCGTTGGGTGGCCCTGGAGGACCTATGTCGATGACCCCGCCGGCTGCGGTGATTGTTCTGGCGGCGGGCGAGGGCACCCGCATGAAATCCGCGACCCCCAAGGTGCTCCATCAAGTCTGTGGTCGGTCGCTGGTGGGACACGTGGTCACCACCGCCGAATCGATCGACGCCGGCCAGGTCGTGGTGGTGTTGGGTCACCAGCGCGAGCGGGTCGCAGCACACCTGGCGGAATCCTTCCCCCGGGTCGTGACCACCGTTCAGGCCGAGCAGAACGGCACCGGCCACGCGGTCCGGGTCACCTTGGATCAACTCGCCGACCAGGGCGTCACCTGGGACAGCGGTCCCGTCGTGGTCGTGTCGGGGGACTCCCCGCTGCTCTCGGAGCAGACTCTCGAATTGCTGATCGCCGAACATGAGTCGGCCCAGGCGGCTGTCACTGTGCTGTCGGCCGCACTGCCCGACCCCACCGGCTACGGGCGCATCGTGCGCGACAGCGCCGGTTTGGTCCAAGGAATCGTCGAGCACAAGGACGCCACCGCTGAGCAACTGGCCATCCGCGAGGTCAACAGTGGCATGTACGTGTTCGACGCGGGATTCCTCCGCGCGGCCATCGCGGGCCTCTCCACCGACAACTCCCAGGGGGAGGAGTACCTCACCGATCTGGTCGCTGTCGCCCGAGCCGACGGTCGTCCGGTCGCGGCCTTGGCAGCGCCCGACCCCGACGACACCTTGGGCATCAACAATCGGGCGCAACTCGCCCACGTCGAGGCAATCATGCGGCACCGCATCAACCACCACTGGATGATCGCGGGAGTGACCATGCGGGATCCCGCCACCACCTACATCGACGCCGATGTGTCGCTCGAGCCAGACTGTGTCCTCGAACCGGGGGTCGCGCTGCGAGGCGTGACCGTCGTTGCCGCGGGCGCAGTTGTCGGACCGGACAGCACCTTGATCGACACGACGGTGGGAGCGGAAGCCCGGGTCAACCGGGTGCACAGCGAGTCCGCCGTCATCGGCCCCGGGGCGACGGTGGGCCCCTTCACGTACTTGCGGCCCGCCGCCGACCTCGGGCCCGACAGCAAGGCCGGTGCGTTCGTCGAGATCAAGAACGCGGTCGTGGGACAGGACGCGAAAGTGCCCCATCTGACGTATGTGGGCGACGCCGAGATCGGTTCCGGTGCCAACATCGGGGCGTCGTCGGTGTTCGTCAACTACGACGGAGTCTCCAAGAGCCGTACTGTGGTCGGACGCGAGGCCCGGGTCGGTAGCGACACGATGTTGGTGGCCCCGGTGGTCGTGGGGCCCGGCGCCTACACGGCTGCGGGATCCGTGATCGTGGAGGATGTCCCGGCGGGCGCGCTGGCGATCGCGCGGGGCAGACAGCGCAACATCGAGGGGTGGGTGGCCGCCAACCGGGCGGGAACACCCGCGGCGGAGGCCGCGGCCGATGCGGAGGGGCAGGAATGAGCACTCACAATGGCGGTATCACGACTCCGCCGACCAAGCGGCTGCTCTTCTCATCGGGCCGGTCACACCCCGAGTTGGCCGAGGAAGTCGCCCGGGAACTGGGGATCGGGTTGAGTCCGACCTCCGCGTATGACTTCGCCAACGGTGAGATCTTCGTGCGCTACGAGGAGTCGGTGCGCGGGTGCGATGTCTTCATCTTGCAGAGCCACACCGCCCCCATCAACCAATGGATCATGGAGCAACTCATCATGGTGGATGCCGCCAAGCGCGCCTCCGCCAAGCGCATCACCGTGGTGGCGCCGTTCTTCGGGTATGCCCGACAGGACAAGAAACACCGGGGCCGCGAGCCGATCACAGCTCGTCTGATGATGGACATGTTCGCCCGAGCCGGAGCGGACCGCATGATGACAGTGGATCTGCACACATCCCAGATTCAGGGTTTCTTCGACGGTCCGGTGGACCACCTCTTCGCCCTGCCTCTGCTTGCCGATCACGTCAAGCGGAACTACGACGTCGACTCCGTGACCGTGGTTTCACCCGACGCCGGCCGGGTCCGGGTGGCCGAGCGGTGGACGGACGTGCTGGGTGGTAGCCCCTTGGCCATCATCCACAAGCGCCGGGATCCCGATGTACCCAATGAGGTCAAGGTGTTCGAGGTCGTCGGCGACGTCCGCGATCGGCTGTGCGTTGTCGTGGACGACATGATCGACACCGGCGGCACCATCGCCAAGGCCGCTCAGACACTGTTCGAGAACGGCGCCCGCGACGTCGTCGTCGCGGCGACTCACGGTATCCTCAGCGATCCGGCCGCCAAACGGCTCGCGGCATCTGGCATCAACGAGGTCATCGTCACCGACACGTTGCCGATCGCCGAGGAACGTCGTTTCGACCAGCTCACGGTGCTGTCGATCGCCCCCCTGTTGGCTCAGGCGATCCGTGAGGTGTTCACCGACGGTTCGGTCACCAGCATGTTCGAGTTGGCGAAGGCGGACGTCTGAAGCCAAGCCCGCTGCGTCAGTGGTGGAAACTCGCTTCGCTCGCGTACTCGTGTGGGACCGGAGTGGACAGCCCTTCGAAAGTCGCGACCACGCGCCGCAGGTCGGCCAACAGCAGATCCGCGAATCCGCGTCCCATGCCGTTACGGACGACGATCCGCAATCCGCTGACGTGCTCCAGATCGGCGGGGAGTGAGTACGCGGGGACCTGCCATCCGTACTCGCGCAGTTTGTCGGACACGTTGTAGACCGTGTAGTTGGTGATCCCCTCCTTGAGAGTGAAGAAGAAAACGGGCAACTCGTCGCCGTCGGTCACGAGTTCGAATGGGCCCATCTTGTCGATCTCGTAGGCGAGGTACTGGGCGATATTGCGGCACTCCTGCTGGATGGCGCGGTAACCGAACTCACCCAACCGGATGAAGTTGTAGTACTGGGCGATGACCTGGCTGCCGGGTCGGCTGAAGTTCAGGGCGAACGTCGGCATATTGCCCCCGAGGTAGTTCACGTTGAAGACCAGATCCTGGGGCAGGTCGTCCGGTTCCCGCCAGGCGACCCAGCCGACCCCCGGGTACACCAGCCCGTACTTGTGGCCGCTGGAGTTGATGGACTTGACGCGCGGAAGCCGGAAGTCCCACTCGAGGTCCGGGTCGATGAACGGTGCGATGAAGCCTCCGGAGGCCGCATCGACGTGGATCGGGATGTCCCAACCCTTCTGCTTCTCCAGTTCGTCCAAGGCCGCGGCGATCTCGGCCACGGGCTCGTAGGAACCGTCGAAGGTGGAGCCGAGAATTGCGACTACTCCGATGGTGTTCTCGTCGCAGTACTTCACCGCCTCTTCGGCCGTCAGGTGCAGCCGACCCGGAGCCATGGGTACGTATCGTGGTTCGACTTCCCAGTAGCGCGCGAACTTCTCCCACACCACCTGGACGTTGATCCCCATCACCAGGTTGGGCTTGTCCGTCGGGCGTCCGGCTGCCTTCTGGCGCGCTTTCCAGCGCCACTTCAAGGCCATCCCCCCGAGCATCACCGCTTCGCTGGATCCGGTGGTGGATGTCCCGGTGGGGGCCCCGGGGGCATGCCACAGGTTCGACACGATCTCCACGCAGCGGCTCTCGATGTCCGCGGTCATGGGGTACTCGTCCTTGTCGATCATGTTCTTGTCGTAGGTCTCGGAGAACAACAAGTCGGCGGTCGGTTCCATCCAAGTGGTCACGAAAGTGGCGAGGTTCTGACGCGCATTGCCGTCCAGCATCAACATGTCGTGGACGACCTGGTAGGCGACGTCCTCGGATCGCGGCAGTGCCCGCAACCGATGCCCGTCGTTGCCGCGCTCCTCGCCTGGTCGGGCGAACAGCGGCGTGAACATGTACTCGGCCAACGTGGTCGCATCGAGGTCTTGCCCCGTATAGCTCTTGAAGGCCTGCCGCAGCACCTCGTGATCCTCTTCGCTGAATGTGGGTGCCGGATGCCCGCTGCTCCACGGGTTCTGCGGAGTCAGCGGCTTCGCGGCAAGAGCCTTCGCGGCCCGATTCTTCTGCGTCGCCTTCTTGGCACCGCTCTTGTGGGTGCCGCTCTTGGCGGCTCCGGATTCCTTGGCTCCGGTCTTCTTGGCTCCGGTCTTCTTGGCAGCGGTCTTCTTGGCACTGGTCTTGTGCTTTCGCGGGCATCCGGATCCTCCAACGTGATTGCCCCCGAGCCTAGGGCGTGGGTGCCGCTCGTCGCCCGGGGTGGAAGGCCCCGGGTGGGAAGGCCCCGGGTGCGAAGGCCCCAGGTGGGAAGGCATAACACAGCAGCCGCCCGCGCGAAGCCCGTCAATCCAGGCGGCACCCGTTGCTCGACGCGGTCGACTTGCCCCACTGAGAACTTGCCCGACTGAGAACTTTCCCGACTGAGAACTTGCCCGACTGAGAACTTGCCCCGCTGAGAAACGGTGCGACGCAGTGCGGCGGTGCGTCCGCTGGAGATGTTGTCGTCGGGGGTCAGCGAACAGTGAGCGTCACTCGCTGGCTCATCAGCCTCTGCTGCCGCGGACCGGTCAGGTCGAGAACACACTGGTCGCGTCCTGGGTTCGTGCCCCGGACAGTGACCGCCTCCCACCGCGATCCACCGGGCCCATCGTGGACGCGGACGCCTTCGACGCGAAAGTGATCGCTGGTGCATTGACTACGTCGGACAGTCCACTGCGTCCCCTTGGCGCGGCCGCGCACGGGTCCGACGACCACCTTCTTGGTGCGATTGACCCCAACTTGAATAGCGCGTTCCTGGATCGCGCCCGCTTGCGAGGCAGCGGAAGAAGAGCACTCGCCGTCCTGCGCTTTCGACACCGTCATGCGGAAGAGATTCGTGTAGTTGAACATTCGGGGCTCCAGCGTCAGGCACGCTTGCCCAACGGGAGTCTGCACGGGCGTGCGCGGGTCAAGTCCGTTGAGGTCGAAGTGGTAGCCCCGAACGTCCATGACGATCTTCCAGTACGACATCAGGAAAGTGAAGTGGTTGTCACCCCATGTCACTGGTTCCCACTGTGCGCCCGGAGCGGACTGCGCCATCAGCCGGAACTGCTGCCAGCGCACCAGCGAGTCCTTGAGCGGATTCCACGTCGGACTGCAGAACGAGAAGAACGCATTGCGGACCTCGCTCGATACCGAGACATAGCCACCACCCGCCGGCGCGGACAAGTCGTCGCGGTCGAAGTCCTGCGGGTACCAGCAGAAGTTGTCGAGGCTCCGGAGCGCGAGCCGTGGGTACAGCGGCTGGGTCTTCGGCAGTTGGTTGTTCAGTTCGATCGTGATGTCCTGGCCCGCCCGAGCCGGGGCGGCGACCAACAATCCGGCGATGATGACTGCCATCGCCAGGATCGCGGGCGACAACGAGCGACGGCGAGCGGGAGTGAACATACGCCTACTCTATGGAGCGATTGCGCTCTATGGAGCGATTGCCTCTATGGGGGATTGCTGGTGGCTCTCCACGGGTCGAGCTGCTGCACGCATAGGTGAACTTCACGACTGTGGTGGGCGTGAATTGTTCCTGGTCGGTGCGCCGCGGGTGTTCCGTCGGGACGCTAACGGTCGCTTCGTCCCGCCTCCGGGTTTGGCGAAGATCGCCATCCGATCTAGGCTGGGGGCACCTCGGCGAGGGCGTTGCCGGTGACACGGGCGCCGTTATCGACGCGGTGCGACGACTGTCGAGGTGTCGTCCGCACCCCACCGAGGAGCCTTTCCCATGACCCAAGATGTTCGCATCGACGCTGCTGCCCGTGATCGCTTCGGAAAGGGCGCCTCGCGCCAGTATCGCCGCGCCGGCCAGGTTCCCGCTGTCGTGTACGGCTCCGGCAGCGAGGTGCGCCATGTGGTCCTGCCCGCGCATGAGTTGGGCCTTGCTCTGCGTATCCCGCGCGTTGTTCTGAAAGTGCAGTACGACGGCACCGAGTTGCTCGTCGCCCCGCGTGACGTCCAGAAGGATCCCGTCCGCCAGGAACTGCACCACGTCGATCTCATCATGTTGAGTACGGCCGATGTCGCCGCCCGACACGCCTACGCCGATGCCCTGGCGAAGGCCGAGACCCTCGCCGAGGAGGCAGGGCAGGACCCCATGCAGGCCGCGGCGATCATCGAAGAGGCCGCTGCCAACGACGAGAACTTGGACGACGTCGCCACCCGCATCGTGGAACTGCTCGAGGAGCAGGCTCGTGCCCGCGCCGAAGCCGCTGCTGCTGCCGCCGCCAAGGAGGAGGCCGCTGAGGCAGCAGCCGAAGCAGCAGAGGCCGGGGAGGAAGCCGGCGGCGAGGAAGCTGCGGCTGAGGGCTCCGGCGAGGAGTGAGCGTCGGCCCCTGGGTGGTGGTCGGGCTGGGCAATCCGGGCGACCGGTACACCGCCACACGTCACAACGTCGGCCGCATGACCGTCGAGCTGATGGCTTCTGCCGATGGCCGGCCTTTTCGGGCGAACCGCCGAACCAGGTGTGACGTTGCGGAAATCCGGCTCGGGTCGCAGCGATGTGTGCTCGCCAAGCCGCATTCGTACATGAACGAGTCCGGTGGTCCAGTCTCGTCGGTCATGGGCTACTTCGGCTCGGAGCCAGAGCGTCTCATCGTGCTGCAGGACGAGATCGACCTGCCGTTCGCGGCCCTGCGCGTGAAGTTCGGGGGTGGGGACAACGGACACAACGGGTTGAAGTCCATCCGCAAGTCCCTGGGCACGGGCGACTGGTACCGCATCCGCATCGGCGTTGGTCGTGGTCGTGGTGAGACGGCCGACCATGTACTGTCCCGCTTCGCACGCAGCGAGTCGGCGGAGTTGGGGGACCTGCTGCAGCGGGCCGCAGACTGCACGCAGACCGTGGTCGGTTCGGGCTTGGCGGCGGCGCAGAACGCCTTCAACAGTTGATGCGACGGCGGGATAGGCTGCCGGGATGACCTCAGATGAACTGGCCCTCGCCCGTGATGTAGCTGCGCGAGCCGGTGAGCTGCTCGTCGATATCCGCACTCGGGCGGGTGTGGTCGCCCCCGATGACAAGGAAGCGCTGAAGGAACTGCGTGATCGGGCGGACCGGGAATCCAACGACCTGATCACGGCGGCGCTGGTCATGGCGGACGGCGATGCGCTCTTGAGCGAAGAGGGCGTGGACGACGAGGGGCGATTAACCGCCGGGCGGGTCTGGATCGTCGATCCGCTGGACGGCACCTGGGAGTACGGGCAGGGCCGCACCGATTTCGGTGTCCACATCGCCTTGTGGGACATGGCTCGCAAGGAGATGGTGCTGGGCGTCGTCGACTTGCCGGCTCTGGGGCTGGTACGTACCTCCGGCGACCTCGACCCGGAGCTTCCGATGCTCCCCGGTGATCGGCCCCTGCGGATCGTCGCGTCTCGCACTCGCCCACCAGCGGAGCTCGACGCGATCTGCGCCCGGTTGGCCGACCGGATCGGGCAGGACGTCGCGGTGGTCAATGTCGGCTCGGTGGGGGCCAAGGTCAACGAGATCCTGAGCGGACGAGCCGAGGCGTACCTGCACGATACGGGGTTCTACGAGTGGGACCTGGCCGCACCTCTGGCCGTTGCCAAACACTACGGGTTGGTCTGCGACCACTGGGACGGTTCCGAAGTCGACTTCAACTTGATGCCACCATTCGTCCGCAACGTCTTCGTGTCACATCCCGCGATTGCCGAGGATCTGCGAGCCAGCCTGACCGGTTGACGGACCTCCTGTCATCGCACCGGGGTGAGTTCCAGATCGAGGCTCACGTCCGACGACCCGGGCTGATGCTGGTGCAGTTCCACCGCCACGACATTGCGCCCGGGCAGCAGCGCGTCGTCCGGGACCACGATGCTGTTCCAGCGGGACTCCTGCGAGCCTGCCACCGCTGTGAGGGCTTGAGTCGTCGACGTGATCGGTCCGTCGGGAAGATTGAAGCGCCAGATCTCCTGCCCGTTGAGGAACACCACTGCCCCGTCATCCACCAGCGCGCGCAGCCTCACGGAACGGACATCCGAGACTGAGTCGCCCGCTTCGAACGCGGTTCGGAAGTAGGAGGTGATCGGCTTGTCGGAGGAAGACGTCCCGTAACTGAGCAGGGTCGCCTCGTCGCCATCGCCGTATCCCAGCTGCGCAGCGCCGACCCGCCACGCGCTGTCGTCGAATGACCTGTCGTCCCAGCCGGGACCTGTCGCCGCCCCTCCGTCGAGGTACCGCCACGGTGAGCCGGCTGCGACGTAATCAGGCGTCGGTGTGGGGGCGTTGTGTTCCGTCGGGCTGTCGGTGGGGTCGCCGGGGGTGTCGTCGTGAGTCGTCGCGGTGACGAACGCGTCGAAACTGATGTCCGATGAACTGGCACTCGCGTTGTGGACTTCGATGGCGAGCTGATTGGGCCCGGGTCTCAGGGAACTGACCGGGAGCGCGATCGACTGATACGTCATCTCGGAGGTACCGAAGACTCCTGACGCGGCAACCGTGTCGTTGGTGACCGGTCCTGATGGCATGTTGGTTCGCGTCAGTTCGGAGCCATTGAGATGCACCACGGCTCCGTCGTCGACCAGTAGACGCAGAGTCGCCGAGATGAGATTCGTGGGGTCGGATACCGAGAACTTCGTGCGGAAGTAGTGGGTCACCCCTTTGGGCGATATGACCGTGTCCTCGCCCCCGTCGCCGTAACCGAACTCGCCGACACCCGTCGCCCACGACGACTGGTCGAACCCGAGCGTTGTCCAGTCGGATCCCGGCGTGGTTCCCAGGGACAGAAACGCCCATGAGGCCCCTCGCTGCAGTAGCTGCGACTCCCCCGATTCGGTGGTCACGGTAATCGCGCGGGAGGGAGCGCTGACGTTGCCCGCGGAGTCGAGGGCCTCGACCGTGTACGTGTGGGTGGCGCCCGCCACCACGGTGCGGTCCTTGAAGGTGGTCCCGGCTGGGTTGCCGATCACGACGCCGTCGCGCCGGACCCGGTAGTGGATGGTGGCGACGTCATCGACAGCTGCCGCCCACGAAAGTGTCACCTGGTCCGAGAGCGCGGCGGGGATCCGGAGACTGCCGGGTGCCTGGGGAGCGGCGAGATCCGGCGGATCCGCAACCACGGGGAATGACACGAACTTGCCGACCGCAGTCGACCCGACGGTCGTGAACTGCCCACAGGCGCGCAGCATCCCCCCATCGAGCAGCAGTTGCCAGACGCCAGATCCCCCGACGAGAGCGGTGGTGAGGTCAGGGAGGACTCCACCGGTGCGCGCATCGAGCACGACAACTCCCGCGCGAGGGACACCGCCCACGGCATCAGCGAAGTGTCCCGCTGCATACAACTTGGTGCCGTCACGCAGCACGGACGTGAAGTCGCCGTCACCACCCGTCCACCACCGCTGGGCCCCGGTCTGCGGGTCCAGTGACACGATGCGACCACCAGGGCCACCTTGAGCCAGGTAGATCGAGTCGGGAGTTGCCAAGATGTCCCAGACATCGCAGGGGTTGGTGCTGTCCTGGCAGGTGCTGCCGGACGTCCACGGCATCAGCGCTCCACTCGCGCGGTCGACTTTGGCGACGTGGTCCCGAGGGACACCGCCGATCGCGCTGAAGTACCCGCCGACATAGATCCCGTCGTCGTTCACGTCCTCGACTCCCGTGCCGCCGGCCACGGTGACGAGCCCGGCCGTCACCTTCGGGTCCCACGTCCGCAGCGCACCGGTCGCCGGATCCACCTCGGCGCCGTTGCCCCGACCGACTCCGTTCACCTTCCAGAACGTGCCGACCAGGTACAGCCGCCCGTCGATGACCCGAATCTGACGAACGGTCGAGTTGGCGTTGGCGATGAATGGGGTGGCCGTCCCGGTGGCCGCCGACAGCGCGGCTGCGTTGGTGCGCGCAGCCCCTCCGACCGACGTGAAGGTTCCACCGACGTAGACCGTGTCCCCGTCCGCGGAGGCGGCGACGGTGCGAACACCCGCTCCGTTCGGGTTGGGGTTCCACGGCAGGAGTTCGCCCGTCGTCGCGCTGATGGCGGCCAGGCGGTTGCGGGTGACCGTCTGGCCCGTCGGTGAGCGCATGCTCGTGAAGGTGCCGCCCAGAACGATCATGTCCCCTACCCGGGCCTGGGAGTAGGCGATGCCGTTGGCGGGTCGCCACGATGTGGTGGGGCTCTTGTCATCCACCAGCGCGACTGCGGGTGGGGCTGTGGTGACCCCGATAAGACCCAGACTTGCGATGATCAGTAGCGTCACGAACCGCGTCAAGGCAGCACTCAGCGTAGTCATTGTTCCCCCGATTCTTCGAAGTCCCCCCTGGAACCCCAATTTGCCTCACTGAGAGTAGGGCATGGGAAGTGCTCGGCTCAACGGTGAGGGTTCCGCGTCAGGGCGGGACCCCGCTTCGCAGTGCGCCGGCACGATCCCAGGCGCTTGAGATCTGCGCACATGTCACGGCAATGGACTCACACCGACACCCAAAGCAACCGAGAGGCACCTGAGTGCAACCGAGAGGGCACTGAGCGCAACCGAGAAGTGGTCATGGCGACACCTGGACATGAGTCGACGTCTGCTGGGAACACCCGGTCGGGGTCGTTCCCGGGGATCGCATCAAGACCCAACCGGGAACGGCAGGAATCCGACTCGCCACGGGGCTGAACGCACACGGGGATCGGAACGCACACGGGGATCGGAACGCACACGGGGATCGGAACGCACACGGGGGATGTAGGAGGGGGATGTATGAGCAAGCCCGCAGTACTGCACGTGACCCAAGCTGTCGGCGACGAGTCGCAGACCGTCGGCGGCGTGGCAGTCGTCATGTTGGATCAAGTCCAGGACCTGGTGGCCGGCGGCTGGGATGTCACAGTGGCCGGACCCGACCACGGGCGCCTGCCGGATGACGTCACCAGCAGGGGGGCGACCTTCGCACGTTGGCATGCCGATCGCGAACCGGGTCCCTCCGTGGCCCGCGAATCCCGTGAGCTGCGGCGGGTCCTGGCGCGGGTCGACCCTGGCGTCATCCACTTGCACAGCAGCAAGGCCGGTCTCGTGGGTCGAGCCGTGACGCGGGGCAAGGTGCCGACCATTTTCAGCCCGCACGCCTGGAGTTTCCACCACGCGCGCAGTGCGACCATGCGCGCTGCGGTTCGATCGTGGGAACGATCAGCCGCACGGTGGGCCGACGTGATTCTGTGTGTCAGCGAGGCCGAACGCGGCATCGGAATCCGGGCCGGTGTCCAAGGCCGCTTCGAGGTCCTGTCCAACACCGTCAATCTTCCCGCCCCCTCGATCACGCGCGAACGGGCGCGCAGTCTGGTGCTAGGCGGAATCGGTGCCGACACCCCACTCGCCGTATGCATCGGACGGCTGACTGCTCAGAAGGGGCAGGACATTCTGCTGCGAGCATGGCCACGTGTCGTCGCCCAGGTGCCGACAGCTCGCCTGGTGATCGTGGGAAGCGGCCCCGATCAGGACGCCCTGCGCCACCTTGCCCCGGACGATGTGGTCTTCGTGCCCGCAGTGCCCCGCGATCAGGTTCCGACGTGGACGGTCGCGGGCGACGTCATGGTGTTCCCCTCCCGCTGGGAAGGACAGTCGATCGGCGTGCTGGAGAGTCTCAACCTGGGACGTCCGGTGGTTGTCAGCGACTGCGCGGGAATGGCAGAGGCACTTGCAGGAGGACGCGGGACCATGGTGTCGGTCGGAGACGAACCCGCGTTGGCGGCTGCTGTTGTCCCGTACCTGAGGGATCGAGCCTGGGCTGCGGAACAGGGGCGGTTGGCTGCCCTGGACTATCGGCTGGTGCACGGTGAACGGCGCCGAGTCAACCAGCAGCGCTATCGCGAGCTGGTCGCCGGGCTGGCCGATCGTCCGTCCTGAAGTCCGAGTCGCTCGCGAGGGCGCAGCTCACGGTCTCGATGAAGCCGCTCAGCGATCGAGGAGCCGCTCAGCGATCGAGGTGCCGCTCAGCGATCGAGGTGCCGCTCAGCGATCGAGGTGCCGCTCAGCGATCGAGAAGTTGGGACAGGTAGTCAGGCCACTGCCGCACCATCGCCCGGGCGTGGTTCAGGTCGACCGCGTCGCGCTGCCTCGTCGGGGCCGCGAGGTTCTCGCCGAGCAAACGCAGCACCAAATACTCGCCGAGCACGGCGACGTGCTGTCGCTGCTCGCCGTCCAGTGGGGCTGTGATGGCGGTCCATGCGGTCCGGCGGTCCACCGGGTCCAACAGAGTCGACCAGAGCCGGAGATGATCGGTGAACCGAGGCGCGTCACCGATGAACTCCCAGTCGACGACCTGCACCGATGGCGAGTCGGCCAGCACATTGCGTCGGTAGTAGTCCCCATGAGTCAGCGTCCGGTCGGGGAGACTGTGCGCGGCGGCCCGGGCTCGCCGCAGCCGAGGAAGGGACAGCCCGCCCCGGGTCTGGCGGGTCACGCGACTCGGGAGAGTGCGTCGTGACCCCCGCCAGTTGGCCGGCGCAGCGGTCAGATGCGGGGCGGTGCAGCGGCTGATCAAGTCGGCAACGCGCAGCCCTTCGATCACGTAGCGTGACCCTCTCGGATCCCCGGCCGTGATGTAGTCGGCGACGAACCAAGAGTCGTCCTCCGCGGCCGCTCGTACTGTCGGCACCGGGATTCCCTGCTCCGCAGCCCATTGCCGACACTCCCGCTCCACGGTGATCCGACTGCGTCCGGCCGATGTCACGGCAACGGTCAACACCGAATCGGGTGATCGGAAGCGCCGAAGCGGTGTCGGCGGACCGGGTTTCGCCCAGTAACGGAACCGGGCGGTATCGAGGCCGCCAGCCGCGAAAGCCGACTTGACCGCCCGGCTCTGAGCTCGTGTGAGAGAAGTCATGGCGCCAATGGTCCTTGTTTGTTGGGCCCCACCGCTACTGAGTGTCATGGTGGGGCGAGAAACATTGTGAGTCAGGACGGGGATCCCGACCTGGTGTCGAGCCCGCGACGCGGGCCGCTTCCGGAAGGTAAGGCATGACTCGCGTTCGTCGGTGGCGCACTGCTGCCCTCATGTCCGTCGGGGTGTTCCTCGTCGCGCTCGTGGGGTCGGTCTTCTATGCGCGGTCATTGCCGCCGCAACACACTGCAACCGCCGTTGTGCAGTTCAGCCCCAGGGCGACCAAGAACGGTGGCGTGGTCGGGGGCGAGACCGTGGCCTCGACCGCGGCGGGCTACGTGGCATTCATGGGTGCTCCCGCCACGATTCAGGCCGTCGGTGACGACATCGGCAGTGAACCGGCCACCCTCAAGGCGGGACTGAGGGTCACGCTGCTTCCGACGACCACGACGGTAACCGTGGAGTACACCGCCGCGGATGCGGAAGCGGCGGCGACCGGGGCCAACGCGATGGCGGCCGCGGCAGTGGCTCGGGCGAAGTCGGACGATCTGGTGACTGCGTCGGAGTTGGCATCGGCCGCACCGCCCTTGAACCCGTCCGGTCCACAGCGACTGGCGATACTCGCGGCCGGCCTGGTCCTCGCGGTTCTGCTGGCAGGTCTGGTCGTCGTCGTCATGGTAGTCATCCCTTCACGCCGCTGGACCGTCACCCAGTGGCTCGACCGGCATGACCCGGACTCCCCCGGCAGGAGTCCTCGGTGCGGGGATCTTCATGGGGCCAAGCGGGCCGAGTGCTGATGCCTGGGCTCAGTCGGCTGCGGGTCGTCATCGTGACTCCCAAGGGATTCCTGGGTGGGGCGGAGCGTTGGCTGCTCGCCGTGCTGGACGCGACCTCCCGACTGCAGATCGAAGTCATGTGTCTCGCAGACGGACCCCTCGTCGGGCATTTGCGCGAGCGGGGCATCGCCGTCACGGTCGTGCCGACCGGGCCATCCCCGGCCGACATGGCCCGGTCGTCACGACGCCTGCACCGAATCATGCGGTCGGCCGATCCTGACGTCGTACTGGCCAATGGGATCAAGGCCGCCGTCACTGCGCTGCCCGTTACCCGGCTACTGGGCATCCCTGGCGTCTGGGTACGACACGATCCCAACTACGACTCGACGCTCGGCGTCGCAGCAGCCCGGCTGGCACGCCGGGTGATCGTGGTGGCACCCCCGACCGCCACCGAGGAGCGCCGGTTCCGCCCGACGTTCATTCCGCCGCCACTCCTCGCCGAGCCGCTGTCGCGCACAGATGCTGTCGCGCATCTCCAGGCGCTGGGAGTGCCCGACGACGGCAGGAAACGCGTGGGGATGTTCTGTCGCCTCGCGCAGTACAAGGGGGTCGACGTGGCCATCCGGGCGCTCGCGCGTGCTCCCTCCTGGCGGCTCGTGATCGCCGGGGTCGTCGACCCGGGTGAGCGTGACGACGAGGAACTGCGACTTCGGGAACTGGCTCAGGATGTCGGAGTCGACGACCGCGTCACCTGGTTGGGGGAAGTGCCCAAGCGCCGGTTCGCTCGCGGCGGGACTTGACGCTGTCGCGATGCTGACCCGATCCGGAGTGCCCGGATACCCCGACGCAGAGGGTTTCGGGATGACTCTGGTGGAGGCGTACGCAGCCGGGATCCCCGTGATCGCGGACCCCCGGACTGTTCCTCCGTTGCGGGTGCCGGAGTACGCGGGCGGCGCCATCGAGGTGGACGCCACCGATCCGGCTGCGGTCGCGCAGGCACTGGCCACGGTTTGTGGGGCGACGCCGGCGGTCGGTCGCCGAACCGCGGCACTGGCCGCAGCCGCAGCACATCCCCGACCTGTCGAGGTGGCGCGTCGGCTGGTTGCCGTGATGGCTGAGGTCTCACATCGCCCCGGGGTCGGACACGTGGGCGGATCGGCGCTGACCACGGCCGACCCGCCCTCCCGAGGAGTTGGGCCGCTCAGCTGGAGCGGACGGGCCGCCCATGAGTGTCGTGGCGACGGTGTTCAACGAGGGGCCGGAGGTGGAGCGCGCAGTCGGGGAATGGCTGTCCTTGGCCAGATGTGACGACGAGGTCGTCGTCGTCGACGGGGGATCTCAGGACGACACCGTGGCCAGGCTGCGCAGGCTCTCACGACAGGACGCCCGTTTGCGGGTCATCGAGGCGCCAGGTGCCGGCATCTCCACCGGTCGCAACATCGGGATCAGAGCCGCCCGTCACGACTGGATCGCCGGTTCCGACGCTGGTTGCCGACCGGGGCCAACGTGGTTGGCGGGCCTGCGCGCAGCTGCGGCCAGCGGGGCGGCTGATCTGGTGACCGGCGTCTACGCCGCTGATCCGGGCCAACACCGCTTGTGGGAGACGGCACTGCGTGCGGTTGCCTATCCGCGACCGGAGGAGCTGCGACGGTCGACACCGTTGGTCTGTCTGTACGGGCGGTTGTTCGGCCGGGTATACGACGCGAGCCTTCCGACAGGCAGGTCGCTGGCACTGACCAAGGATGCCTGGCGATCTGTCGGTGGCTATCCCGAACACCTCGCCACCGGTGAGGATGTCACCTTCGGCAAGGCGATCGTGCGGATGGGCGGCCGAGCGGTTCTTGCCCAGGACGCCGTCGTCGTGTGGGGGCAGCGCGGATCCCTGCGAGCGAACCTGACCATGTTCTTCCGCTATGGCATCGGTGACGGCGAGTCCAGGGACTTCGTGCTCATCGCACGCAACAGCGCCCGCGGCGCCGCCTACATCGTCGGTCCAGCGATGATGGCATCGCGACGTCTGCGCCCTCTGGCGCTGGCCGGTGCCGTTCTGTATCTGTCCTTGCCCATGAAACGAGCGCTGCTCGGACCTCGGCCACTGGCCACCGCAGCGGTCGTCCCCGCGATCGCCGCCGCCCGTGACCTCAGCAAGGTCGTCGGGTGTCTCGTCGGAGTGAGCAGACGCCCATGATCTCCTGGCAGCGTGGCGAAGCCTGTCGTCTTCGTCTTCGTCTTCGTCTTCGTCGCAGTCGTCACGGTGTTCGCGGGCAGCATCCCGCTGTTCGGGCCGGTACCGGCACTCACGATGGTTCCCGCTCTGGTCGCCCTCGTGGCGATGGTTCGGTACCCGGTCGTGGCGGTTCTGATCCCGTTGGTCGTCGCGCCGGTGGCGTTTACTCCCATCCCCGGTGCAGCTGGCCTACGCGTCATCCACGTGGCGGTCGCAACCGCCGTCGGCGGTGTGGCACTCGGCTACTTCACCAGGCGGCTGAGCGTGCGGCCACCTGCGGTCCTGGGATGGGCGGCGGCCTTCGTGGCCTGCTTCGCCGTTGCCACCATGACGTCGGTCGACCCCGCCCAGAGTCTCCGGTCGTCGCTGAACCACCTCCTGGGGCTGGCGCTGGCTGCCAGTGCCGCTGTCGTCGTGCGGCAGACCCCGGCCAATCTCACCTGGGTTCTGCGTGGCTGGGTCGTCGCGGCCTCCGTGGTCATCGTCCCGGCCCTCCCCGCGGCACTGACCGCCACGGATCGGTTCGCGGGTGCCTTGATCGAGGGCCGGGTGCAAGGGGTCTTCTCTCAGCCCAACGACTTCGGTGAGTTCGGCATGTTCGCGGTCGTCATGGCTTGGGCCCTGTTCGCCGGATCCACCACTGCCACGGATCGCACACTCGCCATCGTCGGTGGAGTGGTGGGGGCGGCCGGTGTCGCAGTGTCGTTCTCACGGGGGACGTGGATGGGATTGGTCGCCGTTGTGGTCGTCGCGGTCGTTCTCGCGCCGCGGCTGTTGGGCCCTGTTGTCGTTGTGCTGACGACGTCGTTGCCAGTCGCCCTCGTTGGCGTCGCCACGGGCACGCCACCGTTTACGGCACTGTCCGGACGTCTCACGGCGATGGTCTCGGGACCACAGAACCCCGAAGACGACCGCTCCGTGATTCATGAGCAGGCATGGCGACTGTTCCTGGACAACCCCGTCACCGGAACGGGCCCGGGGACCTTCCCTTCGGGTGCCTTCGAACCGGGCGCGGAACTCGTCCGGCGTCCCTACCTGCATGCTCACAGCGCACTTCTGACCGGGGCCAGCGAATTGGGAATCGTCGGTGTTCTGGGGCTCTTGGGGTTCACCGTTGCCCTTGGCTTTGTCGTGTTGCGCACCCGGCGCGTCCTGCTGTCCTCCGGGCGCTTTTCGGCTGAGCCCGAATCCTCCCGGGTCGCCATTCTTGCGGCGGGGCTCATGGGCGTAGCCGTTCACGGCCTGGTGGACTTCGTCTACACCAATCCGTACCTGATCCCGTTGGCCTGGTTCCAGGCCGGCCTCGTGGCCGGACTCTGCGCTGGGCTCGCGCACCGCTGGACGGGAGCTCCGGACCGGTCGCGTGACCGCGGTGTGCGCCCCATGAGACCGTCGAAAGGCGACTCGCTGTTGGTGGCAGTCGGTGCCGGAGTGTCGGGTGCGTCCGGGATTCGCCTTCGCCTGGATCCTCGCGCGAGCGACAGGTCCGTCCGGATCTGCGGTGGTCCTGACCGTCACCACGTGGTTCACGCTGCTTCTCACCGTGGGCAAACTCGGGCTGGATACCACGCTGGTCCGAGAGGGTGGTCGCATCAGAGTCGGTGGCCCCGGTGCGGGTCCGACGAGTCTGCTGCGGTGGACGTTGTTGCCGGTCACCGCGGGGGTGGCACTCGCGGGGATGGCGGTGGCGGCAGCCGCGCAACCGATCGGTCAGTGGATTCTGTCTGAGAGTCCGGTGCCCATGACATCGCTCGTGGTGACCGGTGGACTGCTGTTGCCGCTGGGGGTCTACACGGTGATCCAACTCGCATACAGCCGCGGTCTGGGTTCGATCCGTGAGTACGTGGCGATCGAGCAGGTGGTCAAACCCGGTCTCCGGCTGTTGGGTTCAGGTCTGTTGTTGATCGCGGGTGTATCCGGTGCTCTGGCTTTCGGCTGGGTCTGGTTCCTGCCGGTGATCGTCGCAGCCACGCTGACCGTCTGGGTTGCCGCGCGGCGCCACCCGAGCCACCCCGAGCCGCGTCCTTCAGGCCCGCCGCCGCGGGCTTCAGGCGAGTGTTCTCGGGTGTGGCGATACGCAGGCCCACGGGCCGCGTCTCAAATCGTCGAGATCGTCAACACGTCATTCGGGACGGTGGTGCTGGGGGTGTTGGCGACCGCTGCTGACACGGGGGCATTCGCCATCGCTTTGCGGGTGGTGTTCGCGGGGCAGTTGGTCTTCCAGGCCGTTCGGCTGCTGCTTGCGCCGAGTTTCGCCGCCTTGTTGGCGCGGGGCAGAATCCACGATGCGCAGCAGGTCTTCAGCGCGGGAACAAGCCTCATCGTGGCGCTCGCTTGGCCGGCGTTCTTGCTCTGTGCTGATCCTGCCTGACCTGGTACTCGGCTTCTTCGGCGCCGGATTCGAGTCGGCTGCTCCCGTGCTGCAGGTCCTGTCACTGGCCGGTCTCTTGCTGGCAGTGGTGGGCAACCAGGGCAGCGTCGTCCTGATGTCCGGCCGCAGTGGAAGTGCGCTGGTGGCCATCGCAGCGGGTCTCACGGTCAACGTTGCGGTGACAATGGCCCTGCTGAACGTCTGGGGGGCCACCGCGGCGGCCGCAGGCTGGACCGCTTCCGTACTCGTCGAAGGCCTGTGGCTTGCCCGGGCGCTATCAGCCGAGGGGCTGCGCCCCCTGCCCGAGACTGCATTTCTGATGGCAGTCCGGGTGACGGCAGTCGTCGCGGTCCCGTTGCTGATCGCCCGATTCGTCTGGCCCTCAGCCCCCTGGATCGCAGCAGCGGTGGTTCTTGTGGGAGTGGTGGCCGCGCCCGCCGTAATCGTGCCGGCCGCGCGCCGGCAGTTCCACATCCTCACCGAAGAAGACCAAACCCTCCCCGAAGAAGACCAAACCCTCCCCGACGAAGACCAAACCCTCCCCGACGAAGACCAAACCCTCCCCGAAGGAGCAACTCATGACTCGCCCAACCCCGTCTGAGCGAGCGAATCGCGCCGCGCCGGGCTGTGCCGCTCAGAACCGTGCTGTGCAGGACCGTGCTGTGCAGGACCGTGCTGTGCAGGACCGTGCTGTGCAGGACCGTGCTGTGCAGGACCGTGCTGTGCAGGACCGTGCTGTGCAGGACCGTGCTGCTCGACCGTGCTGTGCAGGACCGTGCTGCGCAGGACCGCCCCACCCAGGACAGGGTGGAAACGCCACTTCGTTCCGTCAAGGGGGCGATGCCTGAACCGGTCAAGGTGGGACTGCGTCGCTCGACCAGGACTTTCGGCCGAGTCACCCACCGGTGGCGCACTCATCCGGACTTCCTGATCATCGGGACCAAGCGAGGGGGAACCACGTCGCTGTGGAACGCGATGCTCGGACATGCGGATGTGCTTCCCCTGTTCCCCGGGCTGCAGGAGATGAAGAGTCCGCACTACTTCGACATCGACTACTGGCGGGGCGACTGCTGGTACCGCTCGTTCTTCCCCACGTATCGGCAACGAGCTCGTCACCTGCGCCGGACCGGTCATCACGCCATTGCCGGTGAGGCCAGCCCCTACTACATGTTTCACCCCTTGGCGGCGGATCGGATCGCCAAGGACGTTCCTCGCATCAAGCTCATCGTGAGTCTGCGCAACCCCGTCGACCGGATCTGGTCGCACTACAACGAGCGGGTGGCCGGGCACTCGGAGAACCTGGCCTTTGAACAGGCCCTGGCAGTCGAGGGTGACCGCCTCGCCGGAGAAGTGGAGCGGATCGAACAGCGCGACCCGAACTACTACAGCCGGCATCACGACCTGTCCAGCTACCTCGCCCGGGGGCGGTACTGGGAGCATCTGAGTCGGTTCGTCGCTCGCTTCGGTCCTGACCAGCTCCTGGTGCTGCGGGCGGAGGACTTCTACGACAACCCGCGAGACGAGCTCGCGAAGGTCGCGCGGCACTTGGACATCGACCCGGCACGCTTCGGCGAGGTCGCTCACTACAACCGGATCCCCCGCGACACGTTGGCACCGGATGTGCGAGCGCGTCTGACTGCGTACTACCGGCCTCACGTCGCCGAGCTCCAGTCTGGCTTGGATCGTGACTTCGGTTGGGCCGGCTTCCAGTGAGTCTCGCCCGCCTCTTCCTCGGAGGCTCCTCGGGGCAAGGGTCGAACATCCTTGCCGTCGCGTCCGCTCGTGTCAGGTGGAACTGATCCCCGCGGTGCCCGCAGTGCCCACCCGCGCCCCGATCCCAGGTGCCGCGCGGATCTACACTGGCAGCGGCCGACCGCCACCAGAAGAATCCCCCGGAGAACAATGACGCCGTCTGCCTGGCCCCAGGAGTTGGCGCGGCGTATTGCCGGCGTCCACCCGTCTGCTTTGCTCGTGCCTCCTGGAGCATTCGCTGCAGCGATCGCCGGCGTGGCTGGTGGCCTCGGCCCGATTCTGGTGGTCACCCCTGGCAGTCGTGAGGCTGAGCGGATTCGCGGGGAGTTGCACTTCTGGGCGCCGGACAAGTCCGTGGCGCTGTTTCCGGCCTGGGAGACGCTGCCCCACGAGCGCCTTACCCCCTCGGCGGACATCGTCGGCACCCGTTTGTCGGTGATCCGGGCCTTGCGCGGTGTGGACCGGCCCGATGTCGTGATCGCACCGGTACGCGCGCTGATGCAGGTCCTACCGGCCGAGGTAGTGGCCGCCGACCCTGTCGTTCTGCGGCCCGGAGGTGAACTCGATCCCGAGGCCGCCGCCCAAAGACTGGTCGGCTTCGGGTATGAGCGGTGCGATCTGGTCGAACGACGCGGGCAGTTCGCCGTGCGCGGAGGGATCATCGACGTCTTCCCACCGACGGCCGAGCACCCGATTCGCGCGGAGCTGTGGGGCGACACCATCGAGGAACTGCGGTCGTTCGCCGTGACCGATCAGCGCATGATCGCCACGGTGGGCAACCCGGTCGAACTGGTTCCCGTCCGGGAACTGCTCCTCGACGATGCTGTGCGTCGTCGCGCGAGCGAGCAGGCCACCCGTCACCCAGAGGCCAGGTCCGAACTCAACCAGATGGCCGAGGGCATCGCAGTACCGGGCATGGAGGCGCTCGCGCCTCTCGTCAGCGAGCAGATGGTGCGGCTCCCCACGCTGCTTCCCGCCGGGTCGCGGACCGTCATCGTCGAACCCGAGCGGGTGGCGCTGCGAGGCGACGAAACACTGCGCACTGCCGGCGAGTTCGCTGCGGCGGCGTGGTCCGCAGCCAGCATCGGCGCCCAGACTCCGATCACCGCCGGTATCGGTGCGCTGGCCACTTGGCCGGAACTGGACGACCTACTGCCGAAGAGGGTTGTCCTCACCTCTCTCCGGTCGGATCCTGATGGCCTTCGGTCGGATCCTGATGGCCTTCGATCGGATCCTGATGGCCTTCGATCGGATCCTGATGGCCTCCGGTCGGATCCCGATGGCCCACCGACCGACGTCGAGCGCCCCCGCCCCGAAGTCACGGGGAGAGTCGATCCTGGTCTGGCACCCATCGGGCCTTTCGTCGGGCCAGCGGCGGCAGTCGGTGATGTCGTCCAGAAGGTTCGGGCAGGGTGGCAGGTCGCGGTGGTGGCGCGCGGGTCCGGTCCCGCGGACCGGTTGGTGGAGGTCCTGGCCGATGAAGGTGTGGCGGCGACACGTGACAGTCAGCCCAGCACCGGTCGCGTCGGCGTGGCCGTGGGCAGCATCGACACCGGATTCCAGTGGGCTGCCGAACGGATCGTGGTATACAGCGACGGTGACTTCGCGCGCCGGACACAGTCACGGCGTGATCCGACCGCGACCAAGATGCCGTCGCGACGCCGACGGCAGGTCGACCCGTTGTCGCTGCAACCCGGCGACTTCATCGTTCACGACAAACATGGAGTCGGACGATTCCTGGAGTTGATCCACCGAGACGTGCGCGGCGCCGATCGCGAGTACTTGGTGGTCGAATATGCGCCCAGCAAACGCGGTCATCCCCCCGATCGGCTGTTCATCCCCACCGACCAACTTGGCGCGGTCAGTCGTTATGTCGGAGGCGAGGAACCCAAGGTCAACAAGCTCGGTGGCTCGGATTGGGCCCGAGCCAAGGGCCGCGCCCGTAAAGCCGTCAAGGAGATCGCCTCGGAGTTGATCCGCCTCTACGCGGCGCGACAGTCGGCACCCGGCTACGCGTTCGGCTCGGACACTCCATGGCAGCGCGAGCTCGAGGACGCCTTCGAATACACCGAGACGCCTGACCAACTCGCCTGTATCGACGAGGTCAAGACCGACATGGAGAAGCCGGTCCCCATGGATCGGCTTATCTGCGGCGACGTCGGGTACGGCAAGACCGAGATCGCGGTCCGAGCCGCATTCAAGGCCGTCCAGGACGGCAAACAGGTGGCCGTTCTCGTGCCGACGACTCTTCTGGTCCAGCAGCACTTGGCCACGTTCACCGAGAGGTTCAGCGAGTTCCCTGTCCGGGTCGAGGCTCTCAGCCGGTTCCAGTCCGAGAAGGCCGCTCAGAAGGTGATCGAGGAACTCGCCGCCGGAACTGTCGACATCGTCGTCGGTACCCACCGGCTTCTGACGTCTCGCGTGCGATTCAAGGACCTGGGCCTCGTGATCGTCGATGAGGAGCAGCGGTTCGGCGTCGAACACAAGGAATACCTCAAGGCGTTGCGGGCCAATGTCGACATGCTGGCGATGTCAGCCACCCCGATCCCGCGCACCTTGGAGATGGCCGTCACGGGGATCCGGGAGATGTCGACCATCGCCACCCCCCCTGAGGAACGGCTGCCCATCTTGACGTACGTCGGCGCCTACGACGACCGTCAGGTGGCGGCGGCCATCCACCGGGAACTGCTGCGGGACGGTCAGGTGTTCTTCGTGCACAACCGCGTCGAGAGCATCGACAAGACCGCGGCCCGGATCCGGGACTTGGTGCCGGAGGCCAGTGTCGCGGTAGCTCACGGTCAGATGGCCGAGGCCGACTTGGAACGTGTCGTGGTCGACTTCTGGGAAGGTCGTATCGACGTCCTGGTGTGTACGACGATCGTGGAGTCCGGCATCGACATCGCGAACGCCAACACTTTGATCGTGGACCGAGCCGACGCTTTTGGCCTGAGCCAACTGCATCAGCTGCGGGGCCGCGTCGGGCGCAGCCGCAGTCGTGCGTACGCATACTTCCTGCATTCGCCGGACCGGTCGCTCAGCGAGACGGCGCACGAACGGCTCTCCACGATCGCGCAGAACACCGATCTGGGATCGGGCATGCAGGTGGCGCTGAAGGATCTGGAGATCCGTGGCGCGGGCAACCTGCTGGGAGCGGAGCAGAGCGGGCATATCGCTGATGTCGGATTCGACCTGTACATCCGGATGGTCGGCGAGGCGCTCGCCGAGTTCAAAGGCGAGCAGGCTGCGGACGACGACGCCGCCGAGATTCGGGTGGACCTTCCCATCGACGCGCACCTGCCGCAGGAGTACGTCCCGGAACAACGGCTGCGT
Source organism: Candidatus Nanopelagicales bacterium (assembly GCA_037045355.1). Lineage (NCBI taxonomy): Bacteria > Bacillati > Actinomycetota > Actinomycetes > Candidatus Nanopelagicales > Candidatus Nanopelagicales bacterium. Next base: position 58,095 of record JBAOHO010000021.1, read on the forward strand.
CTTGAGGCGTATCGGCGGCTTGCCGAGGCGAAGGATGCGGCCGAGATCGACGATCTCGTCGCCGAGCTGGCGGACCGCTACGGACCCCTGCCCCCACCTGCCGCTGCCATGGTGGCGGTGGCGCGATTCCGGTTGCTGGCGCGGCGCGCCGGACTGGACGAGGTCATCACCATGGGCGAGCGGGTGCGATTCCATCCCGTTCAGTTGCCCGACTCCCGGCGGGTGCGCGCGGCGCGGCTGTACCCGGGGACGATCGTCAAACCAGCGGTGCGGCAACTTCTGGTCCCGATCCCCAGCGACGTCACCGGATCTGATGCGCTGGACTGGGCGACCAGGGTGGTCAAGACTGTCATTTTGGATGAACCCGTGGACAAGGGAGCGGAATGAAGCGCATGCAGTGGGGCTCGGGTCTGGCGGGGGTTGCGCTGGCCGCGCTGGCGCTGACCGGCTGCAGCACGGCTGAACCCGGCCAAGCGGCTGTGGTGGGTGATGCCCGCATCCCCGAAAGCGCGATCGCCGACCAGATGCGGTCGGTCAATGAACTCGCCGGGCGCCCCGCAGAGGAACCCAGCGCCGAGTTGGCCCGGACGCTGGTGTCGTACAACCTCGGCTACGAGTTGATCGCGCAGACCGCGGCCGAACTGCAGGTGAGCATCCCCCGGTCGCAGTCCGACCAGGTATACGACCAGCAAGTGCAGCAACTGGGCGGTGAAGAGCAGTTGCAGCAGGCTGCCGCCCAACAGGGCATTCCGCCGCAGTCGTTGCGCCGGGACCTGGAGACCCAGTTGCTCGCCTCGGCGATAGCAAATCGTCTGGCCCCGGGTGGGCAACAGCAAGCCGCTCAGGCCGCACTACTCGAGAAAGTGCGCGAAGTCTCGTCGCGCATTGGCGTCGAGGTGGCCCCCAAGTACGGAGTCTGGGACCCCGAACAACTCCAACTCGTCCCCAATCCAGACCCCGTCGCGCGTCCCGCGGTCGAGCCCGGGCCCGTGATCCCCGCCCCGTGACCGGTTCGGCGCTGCTGGAGTTGGTCGATGTCATGGACCGGCTTCGCACGCACTGCGCCTGGGATGCCCGCCAAACGCACCGCACGTTGGTGGAGTACCTGCTCGAGGAGACCCACGAGACGATCGAAGCTATCGAAACCGACGACCTGGACGGTCTCCGCGAAGAGCTGGGCGACCTGCTCCTCCAGGTGGTCTTCCATGCCCGCATCGCCTCCGAAGGGGACCCCGGCTGGGACATCGAGGATGTCGCCGCCGGAATAGTGGCGAAACTGGTGCGCCGCCACCCCCATGTTTTCGGGACGGACTCCGAGTACTCGGAGCTGGCCCCGGTCGGTACTTCGGATGAAGAAACCCTGACGCGGAACTGGGCGGTGATCAAGGCGGCCGAAAAGGCCCGGACCTCAGCGGTTGCGGGGATCCCGGCCACCCTGCCCGCGCTCGCGTGGGCCCAGAAATCCTGGCGGCGGGCGGTCGAGGCCGGTATCCGCGCCGATGACTTGGCGTCACCGATTGACGAGCAGGTGCCAGCGGACGAGGACCAACTCGCGGAACAACTCCTCGCACTGGTGATCGCCGCTGAATCCCAAGGCTGGGACGCCGAGGCGTCGCTGCGCGGGAGGGTCCGCGAACTGCACCGGAACATCCAGCAAGCGGAATCAGACATGAGACAAGCGGAGACCGGCATGAGACCGGCGGAAGCCGGATTCGGGCCTGGGGAGTCCCGTCTCGGAGGCGCCCCCTGACTTCGTCCGCCGCCTACGTCGAACCGGCAGTCCCGTCGAACCGGCAGTCCCGTCGAACCGGCAGTCCCGTCGAACCGGCAGTCCCGTCGAACCGGCAGTCCCGTCGAACCGGCGGTCCCGTCGAACCGGCGGTCCCGTCGAGCCGGCGGTCCCATCGAGCCAGCAGTAGGGTCGAACAATGCTCGGCACCGGAGTCCACAGCCCAGAGGACCGCAGGTTCGTCGGGTTGGCCGAGGGGGTCCTCGACGACATCCTGGTCCGTGATCCCGCGCATGCCACTCGCATCGGAGACCATCGGTTCGACGAACGGATGCCCGATCTGACCCCCGACGGAGCCGACGAGTTCGCCCGCGTGCTGCAGCGCCACCAACTGTTCTTGGACCGGGTGGATGAGCGTGCCCTGTCCCGGTTCGCTCTCGCGGACCTGCAGATCCTGCGGCGCGGGGTGGCCCGCCGGATCTTCGACCTCACAGTCCTGCGGCGCAACGAGTGGGATCCCTTGGCCTGGAGTCCGATCGACCCTCTGTACACGCTGGTCGCCAGGCCCTACGCGCCGCCGAAAGTCCGTGCCCGATCCCTGATACACAGACTCAGGACCGTTCCTGAGTTCCTGGACAGTGCCAGGCAGACACTCGGTCCGATGCCGCGGCCACACGTCATCACTGCGGTGACCCAACTGCGTCAGCTCGGCTCGCTTCTCACGGGGTCTCTGGGTGAACTGGCCAGCGAGCCTGGGGTCCAGGACGCCGTCGAGACAGCAGTCCGCTCCTGCGAGAGTCACGCGGACTGGTTGTGGGACCAGGTCGACGAGGCCCAGCGCCCCGCGGCGCTCGGGCCCGACCTCTATCGCGGTGTGATGCGGCACCACCTCGATCTCGATTGCGACATCGACGAGCTCCTGGCGGCGGCGGAGGACGACCTCGACTGTGTGCTCGACGACCTGGTGACCACGGCGGTTCAGTTCGGTGGCACGACCGTCGCCGACCGCAGCGCCATTTCACAGGCGGTGGAGCAGTTAGCCGCTGAGTCCGATGTCTCCGACGCCAACGTTCTGGAAGTCGCCGATGACGCCCTCATCCACGCCACGGACTTCGTCACCGAGAACCGCATCGTGAGCGTTCCCGACATCGATCTGCGTCTCGAGGCCATGCCTGCCGCTCGCCGGGGGGTCGCCGTCGCCGACCGTGACGCACCCGGACCGCTGGAGCGGTCGCGACTGGCGACACTTCTCGCCATCGCGCCCACACCGCGAGACTGGGATCGCTCCCGGCGCCAGACCTTCTACCGCGAGTACAACCGCCACATGATCCAGGACTTGATGGTCCACGAGGCCATGCCAGGTCACGCGGTGCAGTTGGCCCGGGCTCGCGAGGCAGCGGCACCGACGTATGCGCGCGCCACCATGCCCAGTGAGTTGTTCATCGAGGGGTGGGCGGTCTACGCGGAGGAGATGATGGTCCGGGAAGGTTTCACCGTGGCTGATGAACCGCGCCCCTCCTTACGTCTGCAACAGCTCAAGATGCGACTGCGCACGATCCTGAACACGATCCTCGACATCAGGATTCACACGCGAGGGATGACGGAGGCAGAAGCGCGGCGGCTGCTGTCGACCAAGGGGTTCCAAGAAGACGGTGAGATCGTCGGGAAGTGGCACCGGGCTCAGTTGACCGCGGGCCAATTGCCGAGCTACTACGTCGGCCATCGGGGCGTCAGCAACGTGGTCGCGGATCTCGCGGCGCGGCATCGGGATTGGAGTCTCGGGACAGTCCACGATGCGGTGCTGTCCCATGGATCGGTGCCACCGGCGGTGTTGCGAGGGCTCGTGGGACTGGAGTGACCCTCCTGCGCGATGCCCGGATAGGGTGGTCGCCAAGTGTGCGGATTGCGAGCAGGGAGGACCCCCCGTCATGGCCAGCATCGAAGCAGTGATCGCCCGAGAGATTCTTGACTCACGAGGAAACCCCACGGTCGAGGTCGAGGTCGGACTGGATGACGGAGCGGTGGGTCGTGCAGCGGTCCCGTCCGGCGCATCAACGGGAGCGTTCGAGGCAGCGGAACGGCGAGACGGTGGCGATCGGTACGGAGGCAAGGGCGTCACCGAAGCATGCGTGGCGGTCACCGACGACATCGCGCCCGAAGTGCTGGGTTTCGACGCGTCCGAACAGCGCCTGGTCGATCAGGCCATGATCGATCTAGATGGCACAGCCAACAAGAGCCGACTGGGCGCCAACGCGATCCTGGGCGTCTCACTGGCCGTTGCCCGAGCCGCCGCCGAATCCGCTGACCTTCCGCTTTTCCGCTACGTCGGCGGGCCCAGCGCTCATGTCCTGCCGGTGCCCATGATGAACATCCTGAACGGCGGGGCCCACGCCGACTCCAACGTGGACATCCAGGAGTTCATGATCGCTCCGATCGGGGCGCCGACGTTCGCCGATTCCGTGCGCTGGGGCGCGGAGGTGTACCACGCGCTGAAGTCGGTGCTCAAGGAGCAGGGCTTGGCGACCGGTTTGGGTGATGAGGGAGGGTTCGCCCCTGACTTGGCCAGCAACCGGGCGGCGCTGGACATCATCGTGGCCGCCATCGAGAAGGCCGGATTCGCCCCTGGCCGCGAAGTTGCGCTGGCGCTGGATGTTGCCGCGTCGGAGTTCTGCAGCGACGGGGTCTACCAGTTCGAAGGCGCCGACCGCAGTGCGGAGTGGATGACGGGCTACTACGAGTCCCTGGTTGCGGACTTCCCGCTGGTGTCGATCGAGGATCCTCTGGATGAAGAGGACTGGGACGGATGGGTCCACGTCACCGATGCGCTAGGCGACAAGATCCAGATCGTCGGAGACGACCTCTTCGTCACGAACCCGGAACGCTTGCAGCGGGGCATCGACGCCGGCGCAGCCAATGCCCTGCTGGTCAAGGTCAATCAGATCGGCACATTGTCCGAGACTCTGGACGCGGTCGCACTGGCGCACCGCAACGGGTACGCGTGCATGATGTCGCATCGCTCGGGCGAAACCGAGGACACCACCATCGCCGATCTGGCCGTGGCCACTGACTGCGGTCAGATCAAGACAGGAGCTCCGGCGCGGTCGGAACGCGTCGCGAAGTACAACCAGTTGCTGCGCATCGAAGAGGAACTCGACGATGCGGCGCGCTACGCCGGAGCAAGTGCATTCCCGCGCTTCCAGCCCTGACGCGCCGCGGCGCTGCCGGGTGCAGCCCGATCCGTATGCGACGATCTGAGGCATGACTCCGACTGCCGCTCCGCCCCGGCCCGCGGAGGTTGCGCAGGGCGACGCTCCGGTGGTCGAGCACCACACCTCGGGACGCACTTTGGTTCTGTTCGGCACCCTGTTGGCCGTGGCTCTCATGCTCGCGCTTCCCATCAGGACGTGGGTCGCTCAGCGCTCGGAGTTGGACTCCATGAGAGCCGAGATCGACGCTGCCAGGCAGCGGGTCGCCGCGCTGCAAAGCGAACAGCAGATGTGGCAGAACCCCCGTTATGTGGAGGCCCAGGCGCGGTTGCGGCTGAACTTGGTTCGCCCCGGCGAGGCGGGGCTGATCACCCTCGACCGCGACGAACTGGCCAACACCGAAGTCGTCGAAGAACCTGCGGTCACCTGGTACGACAAGGTCTGGCGCTCCACTGAGACCGCTGCGGGGGTTCGGCCGCTGTCGGCCCCCGAGTCCGATGGTGGCTGAGCGGCCGTCCGACCCGGACCTCGTCGCCGACCAGTTGGGCCGCCCGCCCCGTGACGTCGCGGAGGTCGCCCATCGCTGTCCCTGTGGCGCGCCTGATGTCGTGGCCACTCGCCCGCGGCTCTCGGATGGGACGCCGTTCCCAACGTTGTTCTACCTCACCTGCCCGCGGGCGAATGCTGCCGTGAGCACACTCGAGGCCCGAGGCTGGATGCGCGTCATGCAGCAGCGCCTCGCCGAAGACGAGACGCTGGCACGTGCCTACCGTGCAGCGCATGCCGACTACCTGTCACGTCGAGCCGCGCTCGGATCGGTCCCCGAGATCCAGGGCGTGTCGGCGGGTGGCATGCCGAACCGGGTCAAGTGCCTGCACGTTCTGGCGGCCCACTCCCTGGCTGCCGGTCCGGGAGTCAACCCCCTCGGCGACGAGGTCGTGGCTGAGATCTCACCCTGGTGGGACGGCGAGACATGCTTCGGCACCGCCCTCAACCGTCGGGCCGCGGGGGTTGGTGCCGGTGGCGAGGAGGATCCAGCGGCGGTCGGTCCGGCAGGAGGGCTCACGTGAGGATCTCTGGAGGGGAGACAGCCATGACTGGCCCTGTCGCTGCGATCGACTGTGGGACCAACTCCATCCGGCTACTCGTGGCCGATCGTTCTGGCGACAGTCTCGTGGACCTGGACCGGCGCATGACGGTCGTCCGACTGGGCGAAGGAGTCGACCGAACGGGACGACTGTCGTCGGCCGCGCTGCAGCGCACCTTCGCGGCCTGCCGCAACTACGGCGAGGTCATCTCCGATCTGGGAGCCGACCGGATCAGATTCGTGGCCACGTCAGCCAGTCGGGACGCGGACAACTCGGCGGAGTTCACCGCCGGCGTCGAGCAGATCCTCGGCGTTGAGCCGGAAGTGATCTCCGGGGACGAGGAGGCCCGGCTGTCCTATGTGGGCGCCACCCGAGGCTTGGCGCACGACGAGCCGGTCGTGATTTTCGACATCGGTGGCGGATCGACCGAGTTCGTGGTCGGCGACGGGGGAGTGGGGCAGGCGATCAGCGTGGACATGGGCTGTGTGCGCTACCACGAACGTTTCCTGGTCTCCGACCCTCCGAGTGAGGAGGAACTGGCAGCGCTGGTGGCGACGGCCGATGAGTTCATGGACCGGGTCCTTGCGGCCATCGATGTGACCGCGGCACGAGACGTCGTCGGGCTGGCGGGGACGGTCACGACGGTTGCGGCTCTCGCGCTCGGGCTCCCGCTGTACGACTCTGAGCGGATTCACGGCGCCCGGATCGCCGCCGCCGACATCGACCGGATCGCAGCCGACCTGGCTCGGCTGACCGTGGCCGAGCGCCGCGACCTCGCCGTGATGCACCCGGGCCGAGCAGACGTCATCGTGTCCGGAGCGACGATCCTGGCCGTCATCATGCGCCGACTGGGGATGAGTTCACTGATCGCCAGCGAGCACGACATCCTCGACGGTCTCGCCTGGTCGCTGCTGGACCCGCAAGTCAGACCTCGCCCGGACTGACCACATCGGCTCACCAGCCCAGCAGCCTGACGATCAGCAGCCCGTCACCACCGCGACGGTCCGAGTAGGGTCATTTCATGCCATCCGTCGCCGTTACCGTTGTGGGCCATGATCGGCCGGGAATCGTCCACCGGGTGACATCCGCGATCGCCGACTTGTCCGGCAACCTCGAAGACAGTTCCATGAGCCTGCTGCGGGGACACTTCGCGATGACTCTGGTCGCCGCACTTCCCAACGGTGTTCCGGTGTCACAACTTCGCGACCAGCTGACCGATCTCGCCGACGATGGTCTGGTCGTGTCGGTCTTCGCTGTGACCGACGAGCAGACCCCGGATGTCGGACTCGCCGCTGTGGTGTCAGTGCATGGTGCCGACCGGCCCGGGATTGTGCGGGCTGCCACCGCGGTGATCATGGACCACGGGGGCAACATCACCGACCTCAGCACCCGACTCGGTCGCGACCTCTATGTTTTGACCGCTGACGTCTCCTTCCCCTCCGACACGGAACTCGCAGTGGTGGCTGCCGATCTCGATCGGCGTATGGCGACCATGGGAGTGACCGCATCTCTGCACGCCGTCGACGAGGACTTGCTGTAGTGGCGCGGTTGCCTGTTCCGGATCTTCCGCCGGGCGTGATCCGACCCGTCGTCACCGCGCCGGATCCGGTGTTGGCCACGGTGGGTGCGACGGTGCGACCGGATGACCCCGAGGTAGTGCACCTGGCTGCGGATCTGTTGGCCACGATGGTCGTGTCGCCCGGGTGTGTGGGGCTCGCGGCGAACCAGGTGGGTGTTGCCTGGCGGGTGTTCTGTGTGGATGTGACTCGTCATCCGAAGACGGGAACGTGTCACGGCTCTTTCGTTCTCGTCAATCCCGTGGTCGGGTCGGCCACTCGCAAGGAACGAGCCCGCGAGGGGTGTATGTCGGTACCTGACTTCACCGGCGATGTCCGCCGGGCGAGCAGGCTGGTGGTGGCGGGCCAACTGCCCGGAACGGGGGACTGGGTCGAGATCGTCACAGATGCATTCGAAGCCCGCGCGCTGCAGCATGAGCTGGACCATGTGGACGGTCTGCTGTTCCTCGACCGGGTGGCGGGATCCCACGCGATCCATCCCCGTCGCCGTTATCAGTAGGCTGGGCCACGCAGCGCCCGGATGGCGGAATCGGCAGACGCACGAGGCTTAAACCCTCGGGCCGGCAACGGCGTGTGGGTTCAAGTCCCACTCCGGGCACCATTCTGAGCGTGAAGTCCGCCCGAAACAGTTCATCCGCCGCCTGCCGACGGGCTTTGGCGGGCAGGCTGCCCTCAATCCGCTCCTCGTGTTGCCGGCACCGGATCGCGGCAGTCACCGAGCCGGGCCCCAGCATGAGCCGTCGAGGACGTGTTGAATCCGCCCCGGGCCCCATAGATTGACCTCGTGATGATGGTCAGGGTGGCGACACGGGACGACGTTCGGTCCATCATGGCGCTCGAATCGCGCTACTACGTCGGCAATCTCGATCCATCCGATCGGACCCACGGCTTCATCTCGAGTGCTTCACTCCCAGCAGTGGTTCGAGGCCGCAGTCGACTCCGGCGGGGTTCACGTGGCAGCCACCGATGACGGCACGGTTGGAGGTTTCATAGCGGTCCTGGACCCCTCAACCCTGTCGAGCGCCGGTTCATCTCCGATCATCGAGGAGATGCTCGGGCTCGCGGCAACTGTGGAGTTCGACTCCCAACCCATCGCCGAACAACGCTTCGCGTTTCGCGGGCCAGTCGTGATCGACCGGTCCGTCCGCGGGCAGGGTCTCTACTCCACGTTCAACGCGGTCACGCGCGCAGCGTACGCGCATCGCTTCGACATCGGCGTGCTGTTCGTGGCAGCCGAGAACCCTCAATCGTTGCACACGACGACAACCAAACTCGGCGCCCAGCCGCTGGCCACTTTCGACGTCGATTCCCGGCGGTATCACTTTCTGGCCTACAGCCTCGCGCGGGCGTGAGATGGGCGCGAAGCTGAACTCGCTCGAACAGACAGCCGTGCCAGCTGCCTACAGGACGCGCGGGTATTGGCATTCCCGGCACAGGTACGCGGGAATGTCAGAGATTTGTCAGATTCTCGGAGTTGAGCCCTACCGACGCCACACGGGAATGTTCTTTCGTGCTTTGTCGCTCATACTTGAAGTGTCCGCCATACTGGGCGGACGAGCCTGCGCCGATCGTGGCGCATGACAGGAGGAGTGAACTCACTGTGCAAAGTCGTAATCCGATCCTGAACCGGATCGACAAGGAAGCGGCCCCAGGCGGAAGTGGCTTCGCGTACGACGAAGGGCGCTCCGCGTACCAGCAGGCCACCACCGGACTGGCGACCATGGATGCCGCCCAGGCAGCCGGTATGGGCCAGATGCACACACCGGAGGTCACCGGTGCGCGCGTCACCCTGAACGACGTCATCGTCAAGACAGGCATCAACTTCGTCGTTCTCATCGTCGGAGCGGTGATCGGTTGGCAGCTCGCTCCCACAATGCCGTGGGTCACGTGGGTGGCCATGCTGATCGGTCTGGGCCTGGGTCTGGCCAACACCTTCATGAAGTCCATCAAGCCGCCGCTGGCGCTCGCCTACGCGTTCGTCGAGGGCATCTTCTTGGGGGGAATCTCGTGGTGGTACGACGCGCTCGTCCAGCAGAGCAACCCTCAGTACACGGGCCTGGTGTCGCAGGCGATCATCGGCACCCTGGTGGCTTTCGGTGTGATGCTGGCCCTCTACACGGGCCGAATCATCAAGGTCAACGGGACCTTCATGAAGGTCATGATGGTGGCGCTCATCAGCTACGCCGTCATCGCCCTGGCGTCATTCGTCGCGGCCCTGTTCGGAGTCGGTGGAGGCTGGGGCTTCTACGGAGTCGGGACCCTCGGCCTGTTGCTGTGTGCCTTCGGAGTGCTGCTGGCGGCATTCACCCTCAACCTGGACTTCGCCGCGATCGAACAGGGCATCAAGATGGGACTGCCCGAGCGTGAGTCGTGGCGGATGTCATTCGGGCTGTTGGTCACGCTGATCTGGCTGTACCTCGAGATCCTGCGGCTTCTTGCCTTGGTCGCGCTCAGCAGGGACTGATGCTCGCCCGAGACTGACCTGACAACGGCGGGGACGATCCGATCGGATCGTCCCCGCCGTTCGTGTCCTGTGGGTCAGGTGAGTTTGCGCGCTGCCCGCACTTTGTCGTACTCGTGCACGATGGCTGTCGCCTGGCCGTGTGAGAGGTCGTACTCGGAGCGCAACCAGGTGACGCGTTCGTCGAACCGGGACAGTGCTGGGCCATGTTCCAGCACAGTGAACCACTCGCTCATCTGCTTGCCGGTGGAGGCGGGGATCCGCTCCACCAACTGGCGGTGCGTCTCCTCGGAATGGTGCAGGGTCATCGTTCCTCCCGGTGTCGTGGCCCCTGTTCGCTGGAGTCCACCGTACTCCCGTGATCGGCTGGATCCGATGCCCGGTCCCCGGGAACTCCGATGCGCAGGATACGTCTGCGTCGCCGCCCCAGGCGACCTGGTTCCGCAGGCGCCGCCGACACCTCGGTACCGGGTTGCTCGGCGGCTGCGGCGGCCACTTCGAGCAGCGGGGCTTCGACAGATGCGTCGAACAGTTCCGGCAGGACCTCGCCACGTTCCCCCCGGCTCAGCGCTGCGAGGACCGAGGGAGCCAGGACCTGCGCGACCGCCTCGTAGCCCTCGGTCGAGGGATGGAACTGATCGGTGCTGAAGAGCTGGTAGGGCCGCTGGGCGAACTCGGGACCGAGAAGATCGCCCAATGACACTGCGCGAGCGCCCGCGCGAACCACTGCCACGGCCTGGGCTGTTGCGAGTGAGCGGGCCATCTCGCGCAGCATCCAGCGCAAGGGGGGTCGAATGGGTTGGACCGCGCCGAAGTCCGGGGCGGTCCCCATGACGACCTGGACGTTGTGATCGCGCAGTCGTCGGACTGCCTCCTCGAGGCGAGCCACCGATACCCGCCTGGGCACCGCGTGGGTGACGTCGTTGGCACCGATGATGATGACCGCAACGTGGGGCCGGTATTGCAGGGCGCGCGTGACCTGGGCCTCGAGGTCGCGGGTGCGGGCCCCCACCATGGCGACGTTGCTCAGCACGACAGCCTGGCGAGTGTAGTCCGACACGAGGCGCGCGAGTTGGGCTCCGATCGTCTGGGTGGGGTGGTCGGCGCCGAGGCCCGCGGCGATCGAGTCTCCGATCATCACCAGACGCTTCGACGGGCCCTTGGACCGTCCGTACCTGCCGTCGTCGTAGGGGGCAGCTGTGCGACGAGGTCCGATGGTCCGCTTGGCCTGCTGGCGTTGCATGTTGATCAGGCCGGCTGCAGCGGCACCAACGCCGACCAGCCCGGCGCCGCTGTACGCAGCAAAGCGCGCAACTGTTCGGGGATCAGGGTGGAGACCACGATCCGATGGTGGCAGCAAGGGACGACAGATGATGCTGTGATCGCTCGGCTTGCGAACAAATCGCTCGGCTTGCGAACAAATCGCTCAGCTTGCGAACAAAGGTGTCCGTCGCTCCAGGAACGCCGCAGTGCCCTCGAGGTGATCGGGGTGCTCGAGTGCCTCGACGAGGAGCGCCCGGGTGTCGTCGTTCTCGTCTCGCACTCCGGACCCGGCCCACGCGATGGTCCGCTTCATCGCCCGAACCGATACCGGGGCTCCACCGGCGATCTGCAGCACCAACTGGTCGATGGCGGCATCCAGATCCTCGAGGTGGACGAGTCTCGTCGACCAGACCCACCCGCAGAGCCCAGGTTGCTTCCATCCGAGCTGCGGTCAGCAGGAGACGTTTGGTGGCGCTGGGTCCGATGAGGTCGACCAGCCGGGCGGTGTCTGGCTGCGGGTAGACCAGTCCGAGGCGCGTGGGAGGGACGGCGAACAAGGCATCGGCGGATGAGAAGCGAAGATCGCAGGCGGCGATGAGGCCCGACCGCACCCCCGGCGCAGGGTCCCGCGATCCGCGCGACGGTGGCCAACGTGCAGTCCGCCAACGCCTGTGTCGCCTTCGGGTGACTCTGCGTGTGGTTCGCCAGGCCCCAGTCTGTGCTTCCCGGCGTTCTCGCGGTACTCCGCGACGTCGGCGCCCGGCGCTGAACACCCTGTCGGTGGCGGATCGGAGCACCGAGCACGCGTGCGCCGGGGATCGACTGGGCGTGCGCGACCAGACCCGGCAGGTCGTCCCACATCTGCTGCGTGAGCGCGTTCGCCTTGTCGGCCCGGTTCGAGGATCAGATGGACGGCCGCGCCGTGCGTGTCCAGTACGAGTTCATCGGAAGTCACGTTCGCGACCCTATCCCGTCAGCTCCCCGCTAACCGGCCATCGACTGCCATCCAACCTGCGCACGCGCCGCGCGCTAGCAAGGTTGGTCGCGGCCTACCGTGGGTCGACAGATCGGCGGAACCTTCATGATTGCGACGGTGTCACCATCCTCGGCGGCGGAAACGGAGCCCGGACCGCGGCGGCGGAGTTCGGTATCGCGCGGACATCGAGGTCACGCATGTACGACGTCCCTGAGTTCGTCGGCGGGCTGGCTCCCGATCGCCGCGTCGGGTCGGATCGCGGCCGAGGGGGTCTTCGCCGGGACCGCGCCGGTACGGGTGGAGGCGGATCTGGGCACAGCGATCGCGGAGGCCGACGTCATCTTCATCGTCGTGCCGACGATGCACCAACTGACCTATGCAGAGCTGCTCGCTCCGCTGCTGAGAGACGGCATGAACGTGGTGCTTATGCCCGGCTCGTTGGGTTCGCTTGGAGTTCGTCGAGGCGCTTCGGCGAGCGCGGCTGCGACGGCCGACATCACCGTCTCCGAGATCGCAGCGCTGCCGTATGCGACGCGGATCGTCGGGCCCGGACTCGGTCCACATCTTCGGTCGGCGTCGGATCGTGTCGATCGGTGTGTTCCCAGCGCGTTGCGAGCTGATCGGGTCATGCCGGTCATGCGTGACCTCTACCCCGGGCATCGATCAGATGGTCGAATGTGCTTGAGGCGGGGCTGAACAACCCGAACCCGACCTTGCACTGCCTGGGGGTCCTGCTGTCAGCCAGCCGGATCGAGTACAGCCACGGTGAGTTCTACTACTACGAAGAGGGGATGACGCCGCACGTCTGCCAGGCGATCGAGGCGATCGATGCGGAGCGGGTGGCCATCGGCGAGGCACTCGGGGTGTCCGTCCTCAGTCTGCGGGACACGTACTCCGTCATGGGATACGGGCCGAAGGGGGATACGTTCTGGTCGGTGATCCGTGGGGTGGCCGCGCTGAACGGCATCAAGGGGCCCACTGAGATCGACAGCCGCTACCTCACCGAGGACGTTCCGATCGGCCTGACCATCTACTCCCAGCTCGGATCGCGATTGGGAGTGGACACCAAGATCATGCAGTCGGTGATCACTTTGACCGGAGCGCCTGCTGGGCCGCGACTTCGTCGCGATCGGTCGCACCCTGGAACGCTGCGGCATCGCGGGCCTCGACCGCGATCAACTGCTGGAGTACGTCACGACCGGCCAGAGGTAGCGGCTCGCGCCAGGGCGATTGGGGTCGGTCGCCGCTATTGATGCGCATGTTCTCCCGTTCGGGGTTCGGCATGGGGTCGCGGCGGTCCGATGAGCGTCGTGCTGCGCGAAACGACCGTCGATCGTGGCTAACCGGAGAGCATGCGCATCACGTCAGTGCCGGCCGGGCTCCGCGCCACCTCGGCGCCGACAGGGCTGGGGGTCTGTCAGCGTTGGTCGGGATTCACCGCGCCGCCCGGCTTCAGTCTCCTCTACCCCACTGCCCACGGCGGTCTCCGCGACCCAGGCGGGATGGTGCGTCTGCGCCCACTCGATGGGTACGAACCCCGTGCGCATGCCTTCGCGTGCGGTCGGGTCCGAGTACGCCTTGTAGACATGCCCGGCGACCAACAGGGCGACGCCGAGCGCCACCCAGTCGTGCACGAAGGTGGCCCCCGTGCGCAGGTCGTCGGCGAAGAATCCGGAGAAGTACATGATCATGCCGGTGCCGAACAGGACTATCAGCGATCCTGCCTCCACGTGGGAGTGGAGCTTCTGTCCTGCGTTGAACTTGCCGACGGCGAGTCCACCCGTGCGCCGTTCGCGCTTGCGGAACCAGCGCCAGTCGTCGGGAGTGAACCGGTTCAGCCGCCCAAGATCCGCCCGGAACGCCACGAAGAACAGGGCCACGAGAACCGGGACGGGCAGTACGAAGCCGGCGACGACGTGGACTCGCTTGAAGATCTCGCGGTTGCCCACCAGCGCACTTAGGTCGGGGAAGTAGAGGCAGGCCGCGCTGACGATGAGAGTCACCACCAGCACAGCCGTGATGCGGTGGGTCCACCGCTCGGCACGCGAGAACCGTGCCAGCCCCTCAGATGACGGGTTCATCGGTGCGCCCGTTGGAGCGGCCGACCCAGCGCATCGATGTCGTAGCCGCGTTCCTCCCAGTAGCCGGGCACCACCTCATCGGTCACGATGATGCCGTCCAGCCATTTCAAGGACTTGTAGCCGTACATGGGAGCGACCACCAACCTCACCGGCCCGCCCATGGCCCGTTCGAGTGGTTGGCCGTACAACGTCGTGGCCACGAGGACATCAGAGCGCAGCGCCTGATCCTTGGTGAGCGACTCCGTGTAAACGCCGTCGAAAGACGTGAACTGCAGGGCACCCGATCCGATGTCGATGGCGGCGGCGCCGAGAAGATCCGACAGCAGCACGCCGGTCCACACCGCGTCGTCGACCCGCCATCCGGTGACGCACTGGAAGTCCTTGGTCAGTCCTGTCTGCGGCAGGTCCGCCAGGTCGTCGTAGGTCAGAACCGTCCGTCGGTCACCGTCCTGAAGGGTCAACCGGTAATCGGCGACCGTGCGTTCCGGGTAGCCATTGGTCACGGTGTAGATGCGGAACCCGCCGGTCGCTGGCAGCACCTTCTGCAGTCCCGGCGCCACGGTCGCCACTGCCGCCGTGGTGGCATCAGACAGCCGGCGTCCGAAGACGACTCCCGCCGCCCCCAAGACGACGAGGCCCAAGACGACCCGGCGTCCGACCGGCGCACCCGATTCCATGTGTGATCAGAACACGGTCACCGATTCTGCGCAACGGGGCTTCGGACCCGGGCGGGGCGGGAACCCGGCCCGAGATGATCCCGGGCGATCACTGCGTCATGCTGTCGCGTCCACACGAAGTCGCGCGCGCCATCTGCAGTGAGGCCTGAATCGGATCTCGGGCCGGGTCGATTCGACTCAGTCCTCGCGAACGTACCGGCGCAGTTCCACCGGCCCCTGCCGCTCCAGGACCTCATAGCGCTGCTGCTCGGTCATGCCGCCGGTACCAAGGTTCCGCTGAACACCTGCCAGGCGAGCAAGGACTTGGCCACCAGGCTGAGGGTGATGTAGACGCTTTCACCGAACAGGTAGTCAGACCAGCGGCCCACCTGCTTGTACTGCAGGAACTGGTTGAGGGCGAAGACGTTGAAGAACAGGAACAGTGAGATGACGATCCCGTAGACGAACGCGGGAGGTTCGGACGGTGACGCGGCTCCGGGCGCGACGATGAAGAACGCGATGATCAGCCATGGCACGATGCCGACGATGCATCCGAAGACGAACGGCAGCCATCCGCCACCGGGTTGTTCGTAGTTCTCCTGCAGCCAGCCGAAGAAGATCATCCCGGCGTTCGTCGCGAAGATCGCCGCCAGCGCGGCAACGTCCGAGACACCGGTGATCTGAGCGATGACGACGATCATCATCGAGGAGGTGAGCGCGTACTCCACCCAGCGGGCCCGGTTTCGGTTGCGCGCAAGATCAGCGGCATAGCCGCGGTGCCAGACCGTGGCCACGATGAGCAGCGCAAGTCCCGAAAGCGCGAGGAAACTCGCCACGGCAAGTCCGATGGGCGAGTTCAGCAAGGTCACCGGATCGCCGAGAGGAGTTCCCGGTGGTCCCTCCATGTAGCTGGCCGTGATGGGCAGCGTGAAGTCGTTGGACAACAGATAGACCGCCACTGCCTGTACGACCAGGACGATCCCGACGATGATGTTGTAGCGGCGAAGCTTGGCCAGGCGACCGGGCTCGACGGGGGCAGTGGTCACGGCGAGATCATCCTCAGGTGGGTCAGTTGACGCTTACCCTTCGACAGTAAGCCCCAGCCACTGCGTCCGCTCAGTGGGCTGGAGGGCCTTGCTGCTGCTCCACGCCCACCGCGTTCCGCCCGTGCTCAGCCCGTTTCTCTCAGCCGTCGCCCTTGACAGCGCAGACCTTCCCCGGTCCTCGCTTACCCACCGACCATCGCCCGGTCCATCTGCTCGTGCGCATGTCCTCCGCCTTCGCCGTCACACGAACGGTCACGGTGATGTCCGCCTGGCACACAACCCGAACGGTGGCCCGGCGGCTGGTGACCGCCTTGGCGCACAGTGCATTCGCCTGGTCGCCGTTGACGCGACAGGTGACGCGGATCGTGATGTCTCCAGACGAGCGCACGTGCTTCAGCAGAGTGGTTCGCTCACCTGGTGGGATCGCCCCCGGCGCGGCAGGGATGATCACGATCGGCGTCTGTGGTTCGCCTGGATCGGGAGGTGCAGTGGTGGGACTGGCTGTCGGGGACGCTGAATCGGTTGGTGTCGCGGTCGCGGTCGGCGAAGTGGAGCCGCTCGGTGTGGGAGTCGGGGGACCCGAGTCTGTCGGCGTGGGTGTCGCCGTCGGAGATCCCGAGTTCGTCGGTGTGGGGATCGGCGTCGGCGTCGGTTTCGGCATGGGTGTCTGCGGGAGGCAGCCCAGCCGCCACACGCGCTTGCCCCGCGCACTCCAGTTCAGCCCATCGTGCACGTCCGGGATCGGGGGAATGATGTCTCCCCAGGTGCCCTTGGCCATGCCCTCACGCCAGACGGGGCCGGTGTGCTCGAGGTAGTGATCGCCCTTGCCCTCTCCGTCGACGGCCGACGGCGCGACGGTGATCTGCTGGTACGGATTCGAAGCCGAACTCGCTGCATGACAGATCGTGACCTTGCCCTCCGGCTGGGCACCTGACGTGGTGCCGCTCACCGACACGGCGAGTATCAGGGTGACGCACATCGCCACGACGGAGGCGATGGTGCGCGGGACTCGTGAAGCCTCCCCGACGGTTCGGGCACAGCGGCCCTCCATTCGGTCGTGGCCGCAACGACACATGCGGTTCGCTGGTCAGCCTATCTGCGCCGCAGACTCCTGCGGCGCTGCAGTTGTGGCGGCCCGGCCGCGGGTCAGTCGTGGGTCAAGCTGTCGATGCAGACGGTGATTGCAAGAATCAGCCCGGCATCGCCCCCGGGCGCGATCTCCACACCTGCGTGCAGGTGTCGCGTACGCGGAACCACTTCTTGGACACCGTCGCCACGGTATTGCCGTCCTGCTCGATCTCGTACTCGTGGTCGACGAGGTTGCCGTGGGCACTCGAGCTCCGGGCCCGCCGTCGACCTCGATCTGTGAAGCGGTCTCGCAAACCCGACCAGCGCCTTCTTGACGGTGGCGTGGTGCCGCCCGGGCGTTCGATCTCCATGGTGTCGCGCACCCGCAGCTTGCGCTCGTGGATCTTGGCGACGTCGCTGGCCGCCGGCGTCCTCGGAGCACGAAGGTGTCTGACGCACCCGCACCGCCTTGCCGTCGACCTTGTAGGCGCGCTGGCCGTTCTCGTCCTCGATCCAGTAGTCGTCGCCGATCGACATCAGCTTCTGGCGCATCTGGAAGCGCTGAGGGGGGAGGGCCGTGGTCTGCCCCGCAATCGATCACGAAGTCCCATGGTCTGCCTTCTCTCTGGCGCGTTTGGAGCCGACGGGGATGCGCCGGACATGTCCACGACGACTATCCACTGTCCCGTGGCCGCTGTCATCCGCAGTGGTGTTGGCGTGACAGTCACGTGCGAGTTCGTTCTGTCGCTGTCCCTGGCGTCTGGGGCCGTTGCTCCAGCACGATCGACTCGATGCCCTGCGCGCCACCGAGGCGATCACGGGCCTTGGTCGGGCTGGGGTCCCGCGCGTTGTCGTGGTTCAGCCGGTTCCCGTGATGCGGCATACGACGCGAGGCGTGGGCTGGGGACGCCAGGTACGGGTCCAAGTGGTTCGGATGGCGCCGGGCTTCTTCGCAGTGATCGTGGCGTGGATCGTCAGGCGCGTGTTGCAGCTGGGGGTGGCGGTGATGCGAACCCTCTTCTTGGCCACGGCGGTGGACTGCATCGACGCGGTGTCCGGTGAGGTGACCGTCGTGCCGCACAGCTTCTTCTGGATCCGCTGGGGCAGACGCCGACCGTCCAGTTCGCACCACGCCTTGGTGCGCGTGATCTGTCCGTCGGAGCGGACCTTCTTCACCAGCACCGACCGCTCGCCGAGCGGCAGCCGGGTGGCCTGCGGGGTACCCGTGACTTTCAGGACGGTGTCAGGTTTGGGGGTGGCGGTGCCGGTCAGTTCCACGGCTTCGCCGGTTCCGGTGCCGCCGGGGTAGGTGATCATCAGCGATGCGTTGCTCAGCGGGCCGGCGGCCGAAGGAGTCCAGGACAAGGACACAGTGCAGGTCCCGTCGGGGGCGATGCGGGTTCCGACCACACACGTACCGCCGGTGACCGTGACACCTGAGCCGATCGCGGTGATGGCGGTGGGTCGCACCGAGCCTTCACCGGTGTTCGTCACCTTCACAGTCAACCGCGTGGCCGACCCGACCTGCCCGGCTGGGAAGGCGCCGGAGTTGAACGTCACCGGCCCCCGATCCGGACTGATCCGGGTGACCGAATTCGCGCCGTAGTTGGCGGTGAAGACGTTGCCGTCGGCGTCGAGCGCGAGCCAGCCGGGGCTGGTGCCGGTGGTGCCGCCGAATTGGGCGGTGGTGGTGCCGTCGGCGCTGATCTTGGTGACGGAGTCCGAGCCGTAGTTGACGGTGTAGACGTTCCCCTGGGCGTCGACCGCGATCCCGTCGGGAAGGTGGCCGGTGGTGCCGCCGAACTGGGCGGTGGTGGTGCCGTCGGCGCTGATGCGGGTGACCGTGTCCGAGCCGACATTGGCGACGTAGGCGTTGCCCTGGGCGTCGACCGCGATCCCATTGGGGTAGTCGCCGGTGGTGCCGCCGAACTGGGTGGTCGTGGCGCCGTCGGCGCTGATCTTCGTGACGGAGTTCGAGCCGTTGTTGGCGGTGTAGACGTTGCCCTTGGTGTCGAGGGCGATCCGGACGGGGTAGTCGCCCGTGGTGCCGCCGAATTGGGCGGTGGTGGTGCCGTCGGCGCTGATGCGGGTGACGGTGTTCGAGCCGGTGTTTCCGGTGTAGACGTTACCGTCAGCGTCGACCGCGATCCCGCCGGGACCAGAGCCGGTGGTGCCGCCGAATTGGGCGGTGGTGGTGCCGTCGGCGCTGATGCGGGTGACAGTGTCCGCGTCGGAGTTGGCGGTGTAGACGTTGCCCTTGGTGTCGACCGCGATCCCGTAGGGTTCGGCTCCGGTGGTTCCGCCGAATTGGGCGGTGGTGGTGCCGTCGGCGCTGATGCGGGTGACGGTGTTCGAGCCGTTGTTGGCTGTGTAGATGTTGCCTTCAGCGTCGAGGGCGATTCCGACAGGTTGGAGACCGGTCGAGCCGCCGAACGGGTTCGTGGTGACCGCTGCCTGAGCTGGAGAAGACCAGATACCCATCGCGGTGATCAGCACCGCAGTCGCAGTCCCCAGTGTCAGCTGTCTGTTCGTGGACATCGCGGCCTCCGTGGCACCGGTGGCGCCACCCACTGAACGCGTCGGCGCCCCACATCAAGTAGATCAGGCGGCCGAGAGCCCTCCGCCTCACCCCGACCGAAGTCCCGATGCTGCTTTGTGCGCCACTCGGGAATGCGCAGGGCGGTCGGACCATGAACCAGCGCAGCGGCCGCGCTACTCACGATCTTGTCGGCGCGGCGATGGATGGGGTGAGGGAGTTACCGCGGACGTCCGCGACTCCGGCTCTCCCGAAGGATCACGCCTCGGGCAGCGCATACCCGGTTGCGGGCGTATGTGTCCTCACCCGTTGCTGGTGTCCCGACCGGGAAAGCAAACGTTCGAGGACTTCCCACTCGGGACGCTAGTGCGCGCGCCTGATCTTCCAGATCTTGGTGACACTCATGCCCTCGTCCGCGGGCGGTCGGATGTATCCGGTGACGCGCACTTTGATGGCGCCCGCGCGCAACGCCGCCCTTGCCTTGCTCCCCATGGCGCAGGAGAGCTTGTAGGTGCCGGCCGAGTCGATGTCCTTGCCCTTGCGACAGGTAAGCCATGCGCCCTTGGCGTTCATCGCAGGGCTGCTGACGACCTTCAGTCTGATCCTCCCCTGTGGAGATGCGGTCACCTTGGTGCGGAACTTCACGTCGGAGCCGGACCACGGTGCCCCCACGTGCGGGGCCGGCGACTCAGGCCTGTTTGGCAACCGTCGCTACTGGCTTAGCGGGCCGGTTCGACGCACCGCTTCGCCGGCGCCCCCGAGACCGACCAGGAGCGGTTCCAGGTGCGCGGGTTGTACTTCTGGGCCTGCTTCTCGGTTGGTTGGGCAGTCACCCGCAGCGTCACCGTGACCTGGGGGATCGAGCAGTGCGGCGTGACCGTGACCCGGTGTGACCGACGCGCGATGGAAGCGGCGCAGACCGAGGCAGCCTGAGGACGGCTTCCCATCATGCAGCTCACGTGGGCATGGACGCGGGCTTTGCCCTTGGCCTCCGCGCGGGAAATCAACCGGGTAGCAGTCCCCGCCGATAGGTCGGCGGAGGCCTTGCGGGCGCCGGTGACCGTCAGCGGCACGCCTGGCTTATGTCCCCGGTTCCTGGCGAACCGCATGCGGACCTTCGCCCTGGCCTGTCCGTTGTTTCCCGTGACCCTCACCTTGGCGACATGCTTGCCGGACACCTTGGGCTTGCCGGTGAGCACGCCGGTTCCGGGATCGATACGCAGCCCCCTGGGCAGGTTCCGCGCCGTGTAGCGCAGAGAGCCGGTCAGGCCACTGGTCTGCGGCACCACGGGATCGATTCTCTGGTGCTGTTGGCCGCGCACCGTCGGGTACGCCAGGCGCTTGGGCAACGGCGATCCGGTGATCCTGGCCGAGAACGTGGTGGTCGCCGTCCCCTCGGCCCCCGTGACCGTTACCGTCACCGAACTGCTGCCCGGGGTGGTCGGGGTTCCCGACACCACGCCGGTCCCGCTGTCCAGGGTCAGGCCGTCCGGGAGACCGGACCCCGTGAAGGCCAGGGACCCAGTCAGCCCGGCGGTGTATGGCGTGAGCGGGACGAGCGGACTGCCCGCCACGCCCTGCGCGTTCGGGTAGGCCACGTACGGCACGACCGGGCCGGACGTGATCTCGAGGGAGACCGTCGTGGTGGCCGTTCCCTGGACAGCCACCGCGGTCACCGTCGGTGTGAAGGTGCCCACCTGCGACGGCGTCCCGGAGATGACTCCCGTCGCGCGGTTGACAGAGAGCCCAGCCGGCAACCCGACTGCTGTCACCGATACCGGGGGGCTCATCCCGGTGACCTGGGGGGTCAGTGGGGTCATCGCCCGTCCGGCCTGAGCCTTCGCGCGGGGGTAGCCGATGGTCGGTGTCACCGATGACTTGACGACCGTGATGGTCAACTCGGTGCTGTAGTCGTCCTCGTTGGGGTCGGTCGCCGTGACGGTCACGCTGCTCTTACCCTCACGAGCCGGGACCCCGCTGATCTCGCCGGAATCCGGGTCGATGGCCAGGCCCGCCGGCAGACCGGACGCCGCGAATGTCGGGTCGAGGATGCCGCGGGAGATCGGGTTCAGCGGCTGCAACGGGACGCCCACGGCCCCGAGTCCGTCCGGGTAGGCCAGGTAGGGGTCCAGCCCGGTGGTCTTGAACTGCTTCTTGTCCCAACTGGTGCCCCAGGTGAAGTCGTCGGGGTTCACATACTGCGCCAACACCTGATTGGCGCCGGGGCTGACGTCGCTCGTCGTGAACTGCGCCCGGCCGTTGACCAGGGGTACACTCGCGGCCCCTCCCTTGATCGTCCAGAAGAAGTTCACGTCGCCCTCGATGTCGTCGGGGATCTCGCCGGTCTTGGCGCTGACCACCTTGACGTCGAAGGTGAAGTCATCTCCCCACGTCGCCGACTGGGGAGACACGGTGAGGACGGTCCTGGTGAGACCCTTCACGATGTCGAACACCAAAGGTTCCTCGGCTGCGTATTCCCGGTAGTTGGCGTCCCCGCTGTAGTAGTAGAGGATCCCGTAGGACCGGGGTTCCAGCGGGATGGGTGGGTCGTTGAAATCCATCTCGGCGAACCCCTCGGCGTTCAGCGGCAAGTTGAACTCCCACAGGTCCTCCGATCCACGGAGGGGTCGGATCTTCACGTTGACCGTCCCCGTGGGTGTCGGGTCGCCTTCCCGGGGCTGGGCCTGGACCACCTGGAATGCGAGGTGGACCGGGTCGTCGGGCGTGTACACGATTTCCGGTGGGGTGGCCCGGATTCCGGCTCCGAGCCGGTTGACTGTGGTGGTGCGCACGACCGGTTCGGCGGGGTCGAACTGGGCATTGCCGGGCTGTCTCGCCGTCACCTGGCAAGTGCCGGCCTTGACGGCCGTCAGGTAGGGGGCCTGCCAAGTGCAGACGTCGGGGGTGTCCACGGTCACGGTCACGGGCAGCCCGGACGACGCGGTCGGCTCGACAACCTGGTAGTCGTTGATCTCGAAGTCGAACAGGTCCTCGAATGAGATCTGCTGGGGAGTCCCGGCCCGCGCTCCGGGCGGCACCCCGAACAACGTCAGTGCGATCACGACGAGTCCGGTTACCAAGCCGGCCCAATGTGAGTGGCCCGATCGAACTGGCTGAGACACGATGCGCCTCCTTCCCCCCTATAGATCAGTCTAGGCTGGCACGATCCCTGGATTGAACTTCGGGAGATCGGCGCGGATTGTGAGACTGGCGCTTCGACGTTGGGCCCACCCACTGGCGAAGGACGGAGAGACCTGGCCTCAGGACGCGTGGGTCATTTCAGGCCGATATCGATACGACGGACCGATGTGCAGCACGGGGCTCTGCTGATCTATCAGGGCCACCACGGCCATTCCGCATCCTCTCAAGGTATCCGAGCTTCCCTTACCAAGCCGTGCCCCGACCGTTGGGTGCGGACTCCATGGCGGAAGCGCCGCCCCGTCTCACCTTGTGTGTCGTGACGGGCGCCAGCAGTTGAGCAGCGCGCAGAAAGGCGTTTGACTACACGACAAATGGTCGGCCCTGTCACCAGTAGCGGAGGGGGGCGGTCTAGGGCCTTGATCTGGCGATCAACTCGCCGCCCACATCACCCACCCGTGGCGGTGAGTGATGATGCCCCGGTCTCTCGCGATCCTGCATCCAGCGCACGGCCGTGCGCCGTGGTGCATCAAGTCAAGGTGCCCGCGAAACCTGGTCCGTGCATCAGATAGGAATGCCCGCGAAGCAGGCTCCGGTCAGGAGGCTTTGACGCGGATGCCTTTGCGGACGTCGGGCAGGGCGCTGGGGATCGAAGCGAGGTAGAGCTGCTCGGTTTTGTCCTTGGCCAGTTTGAGCAGGACGGTTTGGAGGTCGGCGATTTCGCGGGCGAGTTTGGCGGGGTTCAGCGAGTCCCGGTGGGCGAGCAGATCGGCGGTTTGGGCTGGTGCCAGCACCCCAGCGGCCAGCAGCCGGTCCAGTGGCGTGGTGGGGGCGTCGTAGTGGCGGCGGCGCTGCCCGTTGCGGTTCTCGCCCCAGCCGACCGGTTTCTTGGTGGGGGTCAGGTAGTTGAACCGGTCGTTGTACCTGTTCCGCGTCTGACTTCGTGACACTTTTCTGGTGTTTTCCTAACCAACATTTCGGTGCCGTCGACTGTGGAGTTGGAGGATGTCATGGTGTCGATGTCACAGGGGTCCGAGCAGGGCCGGGGTAAGCGGAGGCGTCGGATTTTGTCGCCGTCGGAGAAGTACGAGATCTGGGTGCAGCTGCTGCGCGGGGAGGCCTCGATGGCTGAGGCTGCCGCGGCTCATCAGGTGGACCGTTCGGTGATCGCGAAGTTGCGTCAAGTGGCCCGTGAGGGGGCCTTGTCGGCGTTGGCCGCGTCGCGGCCCGGGACCCCACGTGATCGGGCGCGGGATCTGGAGTTGGAGGCGGTGCGCGCGGAGAACGCGCGGATGGCTGAGGCCATCAAGGAGATGGCGATCAAGTTGACGCTGGCCGAGGGAAAAGACAGCTGGGGTTAAGTGGCCCGATCCCAGCACGGGTATCTGAGGCCACGAAAGCGGCGTTGTTGGGCCTGGTCGCTGATGCCCAGCGGCAGGGCTGGACCGCGGCGGCGGCGTGCACCTATCTGGACCTGCCGACCCGGCGTTACCAGCGGTGGCGCACCCGAGCGGTCGCCGGTTCGCTGGCGGACCGCCGCCCCGGCGGGCACCCGGTGCATGGGCTGCTGGCCGACGAACACGCCGCGATCGTGGCGGTGTTCGACCAGTGGGCCGACATCGACCGCTCGCACCGCAAACTGGCTCACCGCGGCTCATATACCGGCCAGTTCTGGGCGTCACCATCGACGGTTCGCCGCGTTCTGGCCTTATCCGGCAAGCGTTTCCGCCCCCAGCGCGGCGGCGGCGCCGGCGCGAAGCGGCCGGTACCGAACTGGGTGTCGTGGCAGCCAAACAGAATCTGGATTTACGACACGACGCACTTCACCCGCGCGCAAATGGCGTGTGTGGCTGTGCTCGACGTCGTGTCCAGGAAGTGGATCGCCACCGTGGTCTCCGCCGAAGAAACCTCAGTGCAGGTCAAGCTGTGTTTCGAACGAGCCATGGCCGCTGAAGGCTTGGACCTCGTCCTCGATCAACGCGCTGCTGAGCGCGCCGCCGGGGTGCACGGGCCCTACCTGCCGATCCTGCTGGCCATGAGCGATAACGGCCCCCAGATGACATCGAGCGACACCGCGCAGTTCATGGCCGTCAGCGCGATCGCCCAGCATTTCGGGCGACCCGGCACCCCCACCGACCAGGCCTGGGTGGAGTCCCACTTCGGCCACGTCAAAGGTGAACACCCCCACCTAGCCGTGATCCGAGACCCCGCCACCTTGCGCGCTGAACTCGACGTCGTGCGCACCCACCACAACACCGTGCGCCTGCACGAAGCGATCGGCTACGTCACCCCCGACGACGAACACGAAGGCCGAGGAGAAACCATCCGCCAAGCCCGCCGCGACGGGATGAGACAAGCCCGACTGCGCCGGATTGCATCGCGCCAAAACGACCGCCAGAATCAAGCTGCCAAGGGGCGCCGCGATGGTGGTTAGACAACCAGCAGAAAGCGACATTAAGTCAGACACGCCTCAACCAGGCGCCACAGCCGGTTTAGGGCCTTGCGTTCGGCGTCGGTGTCGTAGCGGTAGTAGAACCCGTACTTGCGCACCAGGTGGTTGTTCTTGGACTCGATGGTGGCCTGGTCGTTCTTCTTGTAGGGCCGCGACCGGGTGAAGAAGATCTCCCGATCCGCCGCCCAGCTGATCACGGCCTTGTTCAAGAACTCGCTGCCATTATCGAAGTCCAGGCCGGTGATCAGGAACGGCACCTCGTCCGCGGCGGCGTTCAGCGCGGACACGATGTGGCCGTGGGCGTTGTTGCGCACGGTGCGGGTGAACACCCACCCGGTGTGCACACAGGTCAGGTTCACGGTGCGCGCGAACTCGCCTTTCAGTGTCGGCCCGCAGTGCGCGACAGTGTCGCCTTCGAAGAACCCCGGCTCGGCCTCGACCTCGTCGCCGGCCTTGCGGACCTTGATCGACGACCGCAGCAACGGTGACGGCTTCGTGGTGGCCACGCCGCGGATCTGGTCGGATGCTTTCACCGGCGCGAGGTAGCGGTCGATCGATGCACTGCTCATCGCCAGCAACTCCTCGCGCACCGCGGCGCTGTACCGGTCGGTATCGACGACGAGTTCTCCGTGGCGTTCCAGCAGGTCCAGTTGGATGCGCATCGACGCGGCCAGGTAGCGCCCGCACTGCCCGCCGGACGCTGCCCATACCCGCTGCAGCACCCGGATCGCGTCGTAGGAGTACTTCGGTGACCTCACCTTGCGCGGCCGGGCCGCGACCTGGCGCCCCGCACCGGGCTTGGTCTTGGCGGCCGCCACCAACCGGCGTCGGGCGTTGTCCCGCGACCACCCCGTCACCTGCACCACTTGATCGAGAACCCGGCCCTTATCGGCCTTGCCGGCCTTCACGTACGCCTTGGCGTACCGCGTCGTGATCTCTGCGCGCGAGGACATCGAAAGCTCACTTCCCATGCCCATCCAGGGTCACCGTTTCGCGGGCATTCCCATCTGATGCACCGACGGCGTTTCGCGGGCAGTTCTCGTGATGCTCGTCGTGCGCTTGCGTGCGCGGTACTTCTCACCGAGGATCGGCGGGAACCGGTCTGGCACCCACCTGACGATCCACGCCACGATCACCGCGAAGAAGCCCGGCGCGACCCGGACCCGCACCTGGCGCCCCCGGAGCGCCCCCGCGTCGCATCGCGCATCGCGGGAACCGGCTGAACCACGACGACGCACGGCACCCTAGCCCTTAGGGATTACGGGTTGGGGTGACACTTGGGGCTTGCGCCTCCGTGGAGGTGTGGGCCACGAGTGGGAGTCTCTGGATTGTTCAACGATCTAGAGATGGAGCCCGCTCGTGACCCACGAAGACATTGTGTATGACCGTCGTGTCCGTTTGATTCAGTACGCCGCCGCGTGCGGCAACGTGTCGCATGCCTGCCGGGTGTTTGGGGTGTCGCGCAAGACGTACTACCAGTGGATCAACACCGCCAGCCGGTACGGCACGTCGGGGTTGCTGCCCAAGGACCGCCGCAGGCCACATCAGCCCAATGCGATGAGCCCCGAGGAGGTGTCGACCATCCTCGCCGAAGCCATCGCGCGGCCCACGCTGGGTCCGAAGAGCCTGCTGCGCCACCTCGCGGCCCGTGGCGTGCACCGCTCCGCGTCCGGGGTGGCCAAGGTGCTGCGCCGCCACCGGCTGGGCACCGCGAAACAGCGGGTCGCGGCGTTGGCGTCACTGACCGCCGCCGAGGCCGGGCAGGTCACCGACGCCGCCGCCGAAGGCCCGTTCGGGTTTTGCCTATACGCCACCAAGCCCGGGCAGGTGGTGTCGCTGGACACGTTCTACGTCGGCCGGCTCAAAGGTGTCGGAGCGGTGTGGCAGCTGACCGCGGTCGATGTGGCCACCCGCCACGCCGTCGTGCAGATCATCGTCGGAGACAAGACCGCCGCCGTCGCTGCGGCGTTTCTGACCGACCTGAAACGGGCGCTGCGCCGCGTGGGAGTCACCATGACCGGCGTGCTGACGGACAACGGCCCCGAGTTCGTCGGACGAGCGTTCCAAGACCGCGCCGCGGCCATGGGCTTGACGCACCACCGCATCCCGCCGCGGTCTCCGAATCACAACTCCGTGTGTGAACGCTTCCACGGCACCGTGCTGCGCGAGTTCTACCGGCCCCACTTCCACCGCGGCCGCGTCGACGACACCGCACTGCTCGACAAGTCCCTGCAGACCTGGATCCACGACTACAACAACCACCGCCCCAACCACGGGGACTACATGCGCGGACGAACCCCACGCCAAGTCCGCCTGGACCTGACCCGCCGACTACGCAAGACTGCCGCCTGACAGCGAAACCATCGCCGTCCCAGAGACACCCAACTGTCACCCCGACCCGTGCGCCGGAAGCCCTAGCCCTGGTGGTAGTGCCGCGCATGTTTCCCACGGTCATCGAGTCCTCAGCGAGCGGGGCCAACTCTCATGGGGTCTCCCAGTCACCAACGATGGACGTCCGAGGATAGTGCCACCCCGCACCCAGAGGACTACACCTCAGGCAGCGCATACCCGGTGTTGGCGTGACAGTCATATCCATGCGGGTTCTTATGCAGGTACTGCTGATGCTCGGCCTCGGCGTAGTAGAAGTCGCGACCCGCGGCCGGGGCGAGTTCCGTCGTGATCGGATCAAGACCATTACCCGTCAGGATCGCCTGGTATTGCTGCGCGGTCGCGCGGGCGAGTTCCTCTTGGGCGGGAGTTGTCCAATACAGCGCTGATCGATACTGCGTGCCGACGTCGTTCCCCTGGCGATAACCCTGGGTGGGATCGTGGTTCTCCCAGAACACCTTCAGGATGTCGAAGAACGGAACCTGCTTGGGGTCGTAGACCACGAGAACCGACTCGGCGTGACCGGTTCGACCGGTGCAAACCTCGGAGTAGGTCGGGTTGGGGGTGTAGCCGCCCTGGTACCCGACTGCTGTCGTGTACACGCCGGGCAGTCGCCACAGGCGCCGCTCAGCGCCCCAGAAACAACCCATGCCCACGTAGACCTTCTCGAGATCAGCGGGGAAGCCGTTGGGACATTCCAGCGGGGTCCCGAGCACTGCATGGGTCGCCGGTATGTCGAACGGACGCTGGGCGCGCCCGGGAAGGGATTGTTCCGGTGTGATCATCGAGGGGGACAGGCGCTGGCTGAAGAGGTGCACTGCGCAATTGTCCACCCGAGTGGGATTTTGCGCATCTGGTCGAGGCCCCGGAGAGTTGAGCGGCGCCGTGCTCAGTGGGGGGCTGGTTCATGCCGGCGTAGCGTCTCGGGCATCCGCGCGGCCGTCAGCAGCGCCAGTGCCGCGACGGCAGCACCCACGGCGAACGCCGGCCCATACCCGAGCGAATCCGCCAGCAGCCCGGCCAGCAGCGGACCCGAGGATCGCCCCGAGGTCGGCAGTCATCTGATAGACCGCGATGACGATCCCCTTGCCCCCGGGGCCGACCACGTCCCCGGCGACGGCGGCGGGCGCCGATCCCATGAATGCGGCGGCCAGTCCCGCGACGGCCATGGCGACCAGGAACATCCAGGTCGCCCCGGCCACAGCCAGACCCTGCCATCCCGACGAGGGTCAACACCGCATCCCCACAGCAGACGCCGGACGACGTCCCCGTTGGTCCGCCAGCCGACCGGCCGGCAGCAGCAGGACCGCCTGGGTCGCTGCGGCGACCAGGAATCCGATGCCCGACGAGGGTGGCGTCCGCGTTCAATCCCTCGATCACGAACAGCGGCACCAGGGAACTGCGCAGCCCGAAAGTCACGAAGCCGTTGGTCAGGTTCGCCGCAAGCGCCGCTTGGTACGCCGGGCTGCGTAGTGCCTGCGGCAGAGTCGGGGCTTTGTCCGGGTCGGAGTCGTGGGCGTCGTTGTCGGGTGCACCTGCGGTGGTATCCGAGTGATGCTGGGGCTCGGTGGGTGTCGTCTCGTCGTCGCCGTCATCAGTCGCAGCGGCAGCCGGAGTTGCATGGTGCGGGACCGGCTGGCCCGGAGGTTCGGCGGGCAAGAAGCGCCACGAGACGAGCGCCGCCAGTGCCAGGGTTCCGGCGTAGAAGAAGAAGGGCGCCCGGATGGACAGCGCAACAACGGCACCTCCGACCGCGGGTCCGGCCACTCCACCCAGTAGGAAGCCCGCCTGAAACGCGCCCGCGGCCCGACCCCTTTGTTGTGCGGTCACGACCTTGAGCAGCAGGGCCATCGCGGAGACCGTGAACATGCTCGACCCGATCCCACCGACGCCGCGCAGGACGAGCAATTGCACGTAGTCCTGGGCCAGGCCCGCGAGCACGCTGGACACCGCCACGATGATCAGTCCGGTGGTGAGAACGTTGCGCTCCCCGACCCGGTCGACCAGTGCGCCCGCCCCCGGGGAGGAGATCAGGCGCATGAGGGCGAAAACACTCACCACGGCACCGGCCAGGAACGCGGTGACCCCGAACGACTGCGCGTAGATGGGGATCGCCGGCGCGACGATTCCGAATCCGAGTGCGACGCAGAATGCGATCGCGGCGATCACGGCCACTTCGGGGGGCAGACCCTGCAGCAGCGGTGTCCGCCGTGCGCGATCGCCCAGGCGGCTCACCCGCCCAGCACCGTTCGCAGCCGTTCCTCCCTGAGGTCGACGACTGCCTGCTCCACGAGGGGCTCGAGTTCGGCGCCCACGGCCCAGGTCAGGAGTTGGTCGGCGATGTCGGGGTTGCGCACGAGGCACGGGCCGTGCAGGTAGGTGCCGATGATCCGGCCCGCCACCGCGCCCTCGGTACCATCCCCGTTGCCGACCCCGGCAAGAACGCGGCCCAGCGGTTCGACCCCAGCACCGCGCGTCGTCCCGCCGGCGTGGTTTTCGTAACCGGTGAATCGCTCCCGGTGCAGGAGATCAGTGCCGGCCGCCGGCTGCGCCGCCAGCTCGCCGACGGCGCGCTGCGGCAGCCGCGTGGTGGCGATGTCGACCAGGTCCAGGCCGGGAGCCGGGCTGCCGGTCGCGTCCGGGAACACCGATCCCAGGAACTGGTAGCCGGCACAGATGGCCAAGATGGGGGCCCCTCGGTCGGCGGCACGGCGCAAACCACCATCAGTGCGCAGCGCTTGGCAGGCAGCCACCTGGGCGGTGTCCTCGCCGCCCCCCAGGACATAGATGTCGGCCTGCGCCGGTACCGCATCTCCGGGACCGACCACGATCACCTCGGAGTCCAGACCCCGCAGTGCCGCTCGATGAGTCAACGTGATCACGTTGCCGCCGTCGCCATACGTTCCCAGCAGATCCGGGTAGATCGAGGCGATCACGATGCCCGTATCAGCGCTCATACCGCAGCCCCCGTCGTCCGCAACTGGTGAAAGGCCGTATACGTCGCGCACACGTGCACTTCCGTCAAGTCCCTCATGCCCGTCGGCAGCGGGGCGTCGGGCACGTAGGGATCCTCGATGACCACGTGGTCGACACCGGCCTGGGTGAGTCGCACGGCGAGATCCCGGCGGCGGAACCCGGTCGCCACCACGGTACGGCCGCGCAGTTTCTCGAACGGGACGTCCCATAGCCACGACGGATCGCGCCCGTCGGCGAAGTCGGAGTTGATCGTGATGATCACCGGCGTCGGTGCCGGCGGCATCACATCGAGCAACTCCGACCAGCCGGCGGGGTTCTTGGCGAGGAACAGCCTGATGCGGAGGTCGCCGACGCGGAAGGAACCGTAACGCCCCGACACCGACTGCACGGATTCCATGCGGCGCAGCCCTTCGCCCGGGTCCAAACCCAAGGCCGCCAGAGCAGCCAGCACCAGGGTCGCGTTCGCCTGGTTGAACCGCCCCGGGAGGCCAAGTCGTGACAGGTCGTACGTGACCCCGTCCGGACCGACGGCCGACCCGTCTCGCAGCTGCCACGCCGGGGTCGGTCGATGTCGACCACATCCCGGACAGGACCATGTCCCCTCGGCTCGCGACAACAGTGCTCCACATTGGGCGCAGACCGAGGAGTCCGACGTCCAGGCTTGGCCGGCCGCGACCCACACGACATTCGGTGCGGTGGCGGCAGCGAACTCGATCATGGGGTCGTCGGCATTGGCCACCACGATCACGTCTGGGTGGTCGGTCAACATGGTCCGCCACGACCGCGCGGTCATCGCGACCTCATTCATGCGATCCAGTTGGTCGCGGCTCAAGTTCCCCAGCAGCAGGACCCGGGGGCGGGTCTGGGTCATCGTGCGGGGCAGGTAGGCCTCGTCGACCTCCAGAACGACCGTGGCGTCCGCCGGACACTCCGACAGTGTCATCACGATGCCCGTGGACATATTCGCCCCCGTCGGCTGTGAGACCACCGGCCCGGCCTGCTCCATGGCCGTAGCCAGCAGTTTCGTCGTGGAGGTCTTCCCGTTCGTCGCCGACACCAGTGCCGCGACCCGCCCCTGCGCGAGTTCCGTGATGGCCTCGGGGGCCAGTCGCAGGATGACCTGGCCGCCGATGACCATGCCCTCCCCGCGCCCGGCAACCCGCGAGAGCGCTGACGCGGCACGTCCCGCACCGATGGCCGCGCGGGTCCGCAGGGGGAGTTTCCCCGACGTCGATGTGGTCACCACGGCAGCGTACGCCGCGCGCCCACGGCCTCCGACGATCGCCCGACTCCGCCCGCGTCACGCCTCAGGCGAGGACTACGCTCGTCCCATGACCGACAGCGCGAATCTGATGCCCCCGGCCGGTTGGTACAACGATCCGCAGGATCAGTCCCAGCTGCGGTACTGGGACGGCGACCAGTGGACCGATCAGACCCGACCAGTCCCCGGTGCCGAACCCCCACAGCCCGAACCCCCGCAGCCCGCGCCAGTGGCACCTCCGGCCGAAACAGCCGCAACCGCTGCCGCAGAGCCGCAGCAAGACCACACCGTGGCCGAGCCGCAGGTCCAGTTCGCGGACCTCGCGACGCAGGGTGACGTGCCCGGGGGGCAGGAATCCGGGGGGATCCGATTCGCCGACGAGGCAGCGGTGGAATCGTCGCCCTTCCGGTTCGCCGAGGAGGAGCGGATCGACGTTATCGAGACCGGTCCGGCCGAAACGACCGGAACCGCTGCCACGTCGTCAACCGCGCCCGCACAGCAACGCGCGGGAGCAGATGTCCTGGTCTCCACCGCTTCGGCGCTGCCCGGTTACCGAGTGACACGGGTTCTGGGTGAGGTGCACGCGGTCGCGGTGCGCAGTCGCAGTTCCCTGTCCAACATGGGTGGGGGATTTCGCGCCATGCTCGGCGGCGAAGCCGAGGGCTACAGCGAGTTGCTCGGCGAGAGCAGGAACGAGGCAGTGGCGGGGCTGCGCGCAGCGGCCGCGAACATGGATGCCAACGCCGTCCTCGCCATGCGGTTCGACTCCGGCGAGATCGCGGAACTCGTGAACGAGGTGGTGGCCTACGGCACTGCCGTGGTCGTCGCGCAGGAATGAGCGCGGGCGCCGCGCAGTATCTGGCCGTGGACATCGGCACGACGTCCCTGCGTGCGGGAGTCGTTTCGCACGGGACTGTCACGGAATCGGCGGTCACCGCCCACCCCCCGGAGGCCGACGCCACCAAGCTGCTCGATTCGGTCCTCTTCGCGATCGACGTCGTCCTGTCCGCCTCGGCCGAGCCGGTCGAGGGTCTGGCCGTGTCTTGTCCCGGCCCACTGAAGCTGCCCAGTGGTGACGTCTCACCGCTGGGGATCAGCGCATGGCGGGATTTCCCGCTGCGCGACCATCTGGCCGATCGCTTCGGGCTGCCCGTCCTCATCGACCGCGACGCCGTGTGCCTGGCCCGCGGCGAGCAGCTCGGCGGGCGGGGCAACGTGCTGGGTGTCCTCTGCGACGCGACAGTGACGTCCGGTCTCGTGCTCCACGACGACGTCGCCGTGGACGGCGACGTCGCCCATGTCGTCGTGACCGGCGATAGCGCTCCATGTCGCTGTGGTGCGCACGGCTGCCTCGCGGCCACCGTCGACGCCGACAGGATTCTCGCCACTGCCGCACGCGGCGGTGCGCGCGCGCAGGACCTGACGGATCTGGTCGCGATGGCGCGTCGCGGCGACAAGTGCGCAGCAGATGCTCTGCACGCGGCCGGGACCGCGCTCGGTACCGCACTCGCGTCGGCAGCGGCACTGCTGGACCTCGACGTCGCAGCGATCGGCGGCGGGCTGTCCCACGCCGCGGACCTGGTGATGGATGGTGTTTTCGCGGCCTGGGAACGCCACTACAGCGGTGGGTCCAACCGACGCTGCCGAGTCGTCCTGGCGGCACCCGACAGTGTGCTGATCGGCGCTGCCACGTTGTTCCGAGGTGCCCCGGATACGGGGCCACGCAACGGCTTTCCATAGCACAACTTCCGCGTCCGATAACCGGCTGGGGGGTTGTTCGTGCTTTTGTGATGAGCGTTGCGCGCTCGTAACCTGACCCCGTCGCGGGGACCCGTGGCAAGGGCCGCAGCCCGAACGGAACTTGAGCAACCGACCGGCCTGGAATTCACCAGCCGAGCGGTCGGAAACCGTCAGCCGGACGACCGGGGAAATGGGGAGTGTGCGTTGTCGCCGCAGTCGCAGGTCTCCGGCCGGCTAGCAGCCGCCCGCGACATCCCCGCTGCGACGGTCGCGCGCCTTCCGATCTACCACCGTGTCCTCGGGCAGCTCCTGGACGACGACGTCGCCACGGTGAGCTCGGCCGAGCTCGCCGACCTGACCGGTGTCAACAGCGCCAAGGTTCGTAAGGACCTGTCCCACCTGGGTTCCTATGGGGTGCGGGGAGTTGGCTACGACGTCGCCTATCTCAACTACCAGATCTCCCGCGGACTCGGACTGACCAATGACTCCACAGTGATCATCGTGGGGGCCGGCAACTTGGGTCGTGCCCTGGCCTCGTATGCCGGTTTCGCGAGCCGGGGTTTCCGGGTTCTCGCCTTGCTGGACGTCGACGACACACTCGTGGGCCAGTCGGTCGGACCAGTAGCGGTCGGCTCTGCTTCCGAACTCGAGCGCATCGCCCGTCACGCTGCCCCCGACATCGGCGTCGTGGCCACGCCCGCCGAGTCTGCCCAAGAGGTGTGCGACCGACTCGTGGCCGCAGGAGTCACCAGTATCCTCAACTT
Source organism: Candidatus Nanopelagicales bacterium (assembly GCA_037045355.1). Classification (NCBI taxonomy): domain Bacteria; kingdom Bacillati; phylum Actinomycetota; class Actinomycetes; order Candidatus Nanopelagicales; species Candidatus Nanopelagicales bacterium. The sequence goes on from JBAOHO010000021.1 coordinate 92,501, forward strand.
CGCTCCAACCGTGCTGACCGTGCCCTCTCACATCGAGGTTCGGAAGGTCGATCTGGGACTGGAACTGCAGATCTTGGCGTTCCACGCCCAGCAGCGTCGTGGCGACGCACCGCGCAACGGCGCCGGGGTGCCGCGTGCAGTCGATGTCTCCGGCTTGGACCTGCGCGACGCCGCCACCGGGAACTCCCGACGGGAGGTGCCCGCGTGACCCTGCTCGTCGTTGGCTCCAGCCACCTGTCTGCCCCTATGGATGTTCTTGAGGCCTTGGCCGCCGCCGAAGCCGGACACTTGTCTGCTGAGGCCCTGGCCAGTCCGCATGTCGCTGAAAGCATGGTCGTGTCGACATGCAATCGGGTCGAGGTCTACGCCGAAGTCGATCGGTTCCACGCCGCCGTGGATGACCTCATCGCCGCCCTGGCCAAGGCCGGCGGCATCCCCATCGCCGACCTCACACCGCAGTGTTACGTGCACTACGACGAACGAGCCGCCCAGCACTTGTTCGAAGTCACGGCCGGCCTGAACTCCATGGTCGTCGGCGAACAGCAGATCATGGGTCAGATCAGGACGTCACTGGCCGCTGCCCAGGAGTCCGGTACTGCCGGACGGGAGTTGAACGAAGCCGCCCAAGCGGCACTGCGGGTTGGCAAACGCGTCCGCTCCGAGACCGGGCTCGATCGTGCTGGGGCCACGATCGTGACCGTCGCCTACGCCGATGCGTTCGAGCGACTGGCCACACTCGGTGGCCCGAAGCCGCAAGACAGTCACATGGTCATCGTCGGATCCGGGGCATTGAGCGGTCTGGCCGTGGCGCACGCTGGCCGTGTCGGAGTCGCCTCCGTCACCGTGGCCGGGCGAACGGAAGAGAAGGCGCAACGACTGGCCGACTCCTACAACGCCCGGGGCACCCACATCGACGAACTCCCCGACTTGCTGGCAGCCGCCGACATCGTCGTGTTCTGCACCGGGGCTGTAGGCACCATCGTCGACCGCGGTGACGTGGCGGAAGCGATGCTGAGCAGGCCCCAGCGCCCTCTGGTTCTCGTTGACCTGGCCTTGCCCCACGACACCGACCCCAGGACCGCTGCGATTCCCGGCGTCGCCCGGATCGATCTTGCCGGCCTGTCGGAACGGCCGGAGGCGCGGGCTGATCACGCCGACACCCTGGCGGCCAACACAATCCTGTCCGACGAATTGCGGAGCTACTTCGCGGCCCGTGCTGCCCGGGCGGTCGAACCGGTGCTCGTCAGTCTGCGGGGCCGCGCCACGGCGGTCGTGGACGCGGAACTGCAACGCCTGCGTGAGCGGCTCGCGGGATTGACCGAGTCCGATTGGGCGCTCGTCGAACGCTCACTGCGACGGACCGTCAACGCCCTGATGCACACCCCGACCGTACGCATCAAGGAACTCGCTGCCGATCCCGATGGTCAGCGCTACGCCGACGCGCTCAACTCCCTGTTCGATCTGTCAGTCGACCTCGTGGACGTCATCAGTGTCTCCCGCGAGAACCCGGACGACCCGGGGGATACGCCATGACATCGCTGCGTTTGGCGACCCGCCGGTCACCGCTTGCCCTGGCCCAATCCCACAGCATCGCGGAGCGCATCGAAGCGGCGACCGGCCGCGACGTCGAACTGGTGCCTATCACCTCCGACGGTGATCGCAGCACCGCCTCGCTGCGCCAGATCGGAGGGGTCGGCGTTTTCGTGGCCACCGTGCGGGACGCGGTCGTAGCAGGACGCGCCGACCTCGCGGTCCATTCCTTGAAGGACCTCCCCACAGCGGCCCAGGAAGGGCTGGAACTTGCCGCGGTCCCTGCGCGCGGCGACGTTCGAGACGCACTGGTGTCGCTGAACGGTGGCCTCGCCGACCTCGCGCCCGGCGCTTCGATCGGAACCGGATCCCCGCGCCGTGCGGCGCAACTACGGTCGTTGCGCCCCGACGTGAGAGTGATCGACATCAGGGGAAACGTCGACACCCGCATCGGCATGGTCGACTCCGGCGAAATGGGTGCCATCGTATTGGCGCTGGCCGGTCTGCAGCGCCTGGGGCGGGAGAATCGGGCCACACAGGTGCTGTCCGTCGCTGAGATGCTGCCGGCCCCCGGGCAAGCCGCTCTCGCCATCGAGAGCCGAGCCGACGACGCCGAGACCAAGGCCGCTGTCGTTCACTTGTCGGACCCCACCACTTACGCGTGTGTCACCGCCGAACGGGCGTTGCTGCATGAACTCCAGGCAGGCTGCACCGCGCCTGTCGCCGCCCTCGCCACGATCACCGGTGAGGGCCTCGAGCTCGAGGCCGCCGTCTGGGGCGACGGCTCACCCGAACCCATCCGTGTGTCGATCAGCGGGGCCACCTCGGACCCCGCCCACCTCGGCCGCACCGCCGCGCAGCAATTGCTCGCCGACGGTGCCGCCCAACTCGTAGGGGAACCAGTCCGATGACCTCAAGCAAGGGACGCACCATGTCAGTTGTTGCACTGATCGCCGCCGGACCCGGTGATCCGGATCTGCTCACCGTGAGGGCGGCGCAGTTGCTCAGGCGAGCGGATGTCGTGATGTGCGACGCCGACGCCATCGAGGTGGCTCGCGCCGTCCTCGGTGAGGCCGACGACCGGATCCGCACTGCAGTCGACGCCGACGGCCTGCCGCTCGATCATCGCGCCCGGGCCAAGGTGGTGGCGGACCTGGTCCGCAAGGGCAATACCGTCGTCCGGCTCATCGCCGGTGACCCGACTCTGGACGGCGCACTGCTCATCGAGGTCCAGGCGCTGCGCCGCACCAAGGTCAGCTTCGAGATCGTGCCCGGCGTCAGCCCGGTCAACGGTGTCGCCGCCTACGCCGGGTTCGGTCTGACCGGGGGCAAGACCCGTGAAGTCGCGATCGTCGATGCGAACGACACCGACCTCGACTGGGCAGCCCACGCCCGCAGCCGCGAGACTGTCGTGATCCTGAACGGCGCCGACCGGGCTGTTGCGATCGCAGCCGAACTGCTGGCAGCCGGAAGACCCGAGCAGACGCCCGTCGCGTTGACCCGTGCGGGAACCACGATCGATCAGCGCACGGTCGTGGCGACACTGGGCACGGTGGCGGCGGCTGTGAAGGCGAGCAAGCAGGCCGGTAACGGTCTGATGGTCGTCGGGGACGTGGTCGACCAGCGGACAGCCATGTCGTGGTTCGAGACCAAACCGCTGTTCGGGTGGCGAGTGCTGGTGCCACGGACCAAGGAGCAGGCGGGGCAACTCTCCGAACAGCTGCGCGTGTATGGGGCCGTCCCCGTCGAGGTGCCCACGATCTCCGTCGAGCCCCCTCGCACGCCCCACCAGATGGAACGAGCCATCCAGGGGCTGGTGACCGGACGCTACGAGTGGGTCGTGTTCACCTCCACCAACGCCGTACGCGCCGTCTGTGAACGCTTCGCCGCCTACGGGCTCGACGCGCGTTCCTTCGCCGGACTGAAGGTGGCGGCAATCGGGGACGCCACCGCCGAAGCCCTGCGCTCGTTCGGTGTCAGTCCGGACCTCGTGCCGACGGGTGAGCACTCCAGCAAGGGGCTGCTCGAAGTCTGGCCCGAGTTCGATCCCGTGGTGGACCCCATCAACCGGGTCTTCCTGCCCCGGGCCGACATCGCCACCGAGTCGCTGGTGGCTGGGATGCAGGAACTCGGCTGGGAGGTCGACGACGTCACGGCCTATCGCACAGTGCGGGCGGCTCCACCGGCCGCGCACATCAGGGAGGCCATCAAGACCGGTGGATTCGATGCGGTGTTGTTCACGTCCTCATCGACGGTCCGCAATCTCATCGGGATCGCCGGCAAGCCCCATGCTGCGACGGTCATCGCGTGCATCGGGCCCCAGACAGCCAGCACCGCCGAAGAGCACGGTTTGAAGGTCGACGTCCTGGCCGATTCACCGAAGGTGGACATCCTGGCTCGCAATCTGGCCGAGCACGGCGACGCGCTCCGCGTGGCCGCCATGGACGCCGGTGAATCCACCTGGCGTCCGAGTCGCCGCCGTTCCTCGTCCCGCCGCAAGGCGACCTGACAGCCGTGACCGCGCAACGGCCCCGGCGGCTGCGCCGGACCGCCGCGCTGCGGCGCCTCGTCGCGGAGCATCGCCTGAATGCCGCTGCCCTGGTGCAGCCGCTCTTCGTCGCTGAGGACGTGTCGCAGCCACGGGCGGTGACGTCCATGCCCGGCGTGGTCCAACACAGCCTCGACTCGCTACCTGCAGCGGTGTCTCGAGCCGCGGCCGCCGGGATCGGCGGGGTGATGCTGTTCGGGATCCCGAGCGCCCGTGACGCGATCGGCTCCCAAGGGCCGGCGCAGGACGGCATCTTGAACCGCGCTATCGGGCGGGCGCGAGACGCCGCCGAGGGGCGCCTCGTCGTGATGGCGGACCTGTGCCTGGACGAGTTCACCGACCACGGTCATTGCGGCGTCCTGACCGACACCGGCGCCGTGGACAACGACGCCACGCTGGGGCATTACGGGGCCATGGCCGTCGCCCAGGCGGCTGCGGGGGCCGAGATCTTGGGACTGAGCGGAATGATGGATGCGCAGGTCGGGGCCGTCCGCAGTGCACTGGACGCCGCGGGTCACCCGGATACTGCCTTGCTCGCCTACGCCGCCAAGTACGCGTCAGCCTGGTACGGGCCATTTCGGGAGGCCGTCCAGTCCACGTTGACCGGGGACCGACGGACCTATCAGCAGGATCCCGCCAACGCTCGCGAAGCGATCCGGGAGGTCGATCTCGACCTCGCGGAGGGTGCGGACATCGTCATGGTCAAGCCCGCGATGGGCTACCTCGACGTGGTCGCTGCCGTGGCGGCCCGCAGCGACCGCCCCGTGTGGGCCTATCAGGTGTCGGGTGAGTACGCCGCCATCGAGGCGGCTGCCGCCAACGGCTGGCTCGACCGGGATGCGGTGATCCGCGAGACCATCCTGGGCATCCACCGCGCCGGAGCCGATGCGGTGCTGACCTATTGGGCGACCGAACTCGCCGAATCCCTATAGCGGGTCGATCGGGTCCCGCAATCACCTCCTACTCCCACGGCGAGCTTCTCCCACGGCGAACTTCTGCCACGGCGAGCGTCGCAAGCCCGCGTGCGAAACAGTGGAACCAGGGCAGCCCCTGCTGCCGTGCCCCGGCTCGGTCAGTCGGCTCGGTCAGTCGGCTCGGTCAGTCGGCTGGGTCAGTCAGTTGGTCCTGATGAGCCAGGGGCTCGAGTTGGGGACTCGAGTTGGGGGCTCGAGTTGGGAGAGGTAGGAAATGTCCGTTTCGCAGGGAAGTCAACCGTCGTTATCCGGTCGGTCCGCAGCATTCCGCGCAAATCGGACACAGAAAAAGTTGCGTTTTGGTCACGTAACTGTGCTGGGATTGGTAAGACAGGGCCTGATGCCATCACTGGCGCTGAGTTGAAGGAGTCGGCATGGGCAAGGTATTCGTCCAGGGCCTCGTGATCCTGGTGGGCGGGATCGTCGTGCTCGCCCTGAACGAGGTGTTGAACCTCGGCCTCGGCGCCATCACCTTCGGAATCGCGATGGGTGGCGTTCTCGGGCTCGTCTCCGACGGGGGCCCGGTGGGCCGAGTCGGGTCCTTCGTGGTCGGCATGGTGATCGCCATGGCGCTGTATGTCCTCCAGGCGCTTCTGCTCAACGGGAGTTTCCTGGGCAGTGTGGTGTCCATCGTCATCGGACTGGGGCTCATCACCGTCATCTGCGCCGTGACCGGCGGCAGGCTCCCACTGTGGGCGGGCTTACTCGGTGCGGCGCTGGTGACCGGGGCTTACCAGGTGTCCTTCAACAACGCCCCCCAGAACCTGCTCACGGAACTGCCCATGGCCGTGACCCAGGCATTGGTTCCCGCTGCGGTCGGATTCCTGGCTGCGGTCTTCGTCGCCGACCGAACGTCAGGCAAGGAACCGGCGGCCGATACGATCGGCGACACCGACGCGGGCTTACCACCAGCGCCGGCCGGCGTTGCGGCTGCCCCGACGACTTCGACGGGTGCCGGCACCGCTGGCGCGACCAACTCGAACAGCGAGGTGTGAGGCCACCATGTCCAAGCGCATGAACACTGCCCGTGCGGGCGTCGCACTCCTGGGAGTGGGTGCTGTCGTCGCGGCCTCCGTGCTTCCCGGCACTATCGCCACGGCCGAGGAGACCGGCGACGTCGAGAGCGCCGTGACCCGAGCGGTCCTCATCCAAGGTGACGCCAACGGCGAGATCAGTCGGGCCACCTTGGTCACCCAGATCAACCTCGACGGTCAGGGCCAGGCCAACTTCACCATCCCGGTCGCCGAGGGCAGTAGTCCCAAGAACATGGACTCCTTCGGCAGCCCCACCGTGGTCGACGGGCAAGCGCAGTACGACATCGACGTCAATGGACCGCAGACGTTCCGGACGTCCCAGACCTACCCGCAGGATCAGATCCCGGTCTCCGTGACCGCCGAGGCCGAACTTGATGGTCAGCCCATCGCACCCGCCGACCTCGCGGGCCAGACCGGTCTCGCCAAGTTGACCTACACCTTCACCAACAACTCCGGTGAACCCACCCAGCTCACCTACAAGGATGCGCTGGGCAACACGATCACCGAAGAGCGGGACATCCCCGTCCCCATGGCGGCCTCCACCACCATCGAGTTCGACCCCTCGTGGCAGGAGATTTCCTCGCCCAAGGCGTCCGTGGTCTCGGGCAACGGTTCCGGCGACACCTTGGTCTCGGCCACGTCGGCAATGCTCCCCGACTCCCTGCCTGGCCAGGAAACCACCCAGACACTGGAGATCGAAGCCCGCATCACCGATGCTGTCGTTCCGCCGGCGGACATCAAGGTCGCCGTGCTGAATCCGAGCAAGTCCCCGGACCTGCAGGAAGGCATCACCACCGGTGAAGAGGGCGCCGAACTCGCGGCGACGCTGACCGACGCCGGCACCCAGTTGGCCGATGGTGCGAGCCAGTTGGAGTCCGGCCTGCAGACCGCCGCCGACGGCGCCCAGCAGATCGCCGACGGTGTCAACGGCACACTCGCCCCAGGTTTGATCGCCCTCAACGTCCAAGGCATCGGTGCCCTGCGCGAGGCCGGTGCCACGCTTCCCGAGACAGTGCGCAGTTCGCCTGACTTCAGCCAGATCACCGACGGCTTCGCCGCGATCCGCGCCGCCAACGAGGGTGTGCGAGACGGCCTGGGCGTCTACAAGACCAAGTCCAGCCAGAAGCCTGGTCCTTGGATCAAGAAGAACGGCGACGTCGACACCGGGCGCGCAGATGTGGCGCGGACCCTGTGGGCTCTGGTCTACGGAGCCCGGACCATCGACATCCCGACGGACTCGAAGAACCCGAACAATATTCCGAACACCAACAACGGTGGTCTGACCAATCCACTGTGCGACCCGGACGACCCTCGAAATGCCAAGAACCCTTGCGGCGCCTTCCAGATCATCGATCAGGTCGCAACGGGTCTCAGTGACACCCTCATCCCCAACCTGGAGCAGTTGCTGTCCAGCGGCCCCAAGGAGATCTCTGACAACCTGACGGGAACCGGCGCGGTCGGGGTCAATGCGCTCGCTGGGTCACTCGGCTGCACCGTGGTTCAGAAGGGCGACCCGGCCGCCAAGGCGGGCCAGACCGGTCCCATCGTGACTGGGTGCACCACCCCAGTGATCGTCAATGGCCAAGACGTGAGCGGGACCGTCAACCTGGTGCTGCCGCTGCTGACCCAGAGTTTCTACAACCCGCTGAAACTCAACGGAATCACACCCGATCCGAGTTCGGGCCTGGCTGCGGTCCTGGGTCAGTTCTACCCAGGTGCCTGGGCCACGGCCGTCGAGCCTGGCATCAAGGAAGCCGCTGACGGCCTCGTCGAACTGAACGGTGTCATCACCACGCGCAAAGACGGCTACCCCGACCTCGACACGAACAAGAAGACCACCGCGACGGGCATCGTGATGCAGACCCGCAACTCGCTGGCACTCGGTGGCGTGGGCAAGTCCCTGTACCCGGGCGGCCGTTGTGAGGGCTACGCCCGCACCGGCGTCCCCAGCAGTGGACCCAACACCGAGGCGGACCCGGATCGCGTCGAGCAGACGTGTGCTGCGGCAGATGTCCTCAACATCGCCGTCATGGGTACGGACCTACTCGAAGAGGGCGTGAGTTTCACGCTGCTCGAGGGCATCAGCGAGCAGTTGCTGGCCGGTGTCGGCTCCTACTCGCCAGGCTGTGAGCCGACGGCAACACTCGCGTGCGCCGTGGGAACCATCACCGTGGGTGTGACCGACACCCTCGGACCCGGTACGCAACAGCTGGCGGATGGCTTGCCTGCCGCAGTCGAAGGTGCCGGCAAGATCAAAACCGACGGTGGCGAGGCACTGCAGAAGCAGGGCAACGAAGGGTCGAAGCAGGCCGGACTGGCGCTGGCGACCTTCGAGGCGCTGCAGTCCCGCGTCGATAGCGGCGCTGGAATACCCGGCGGCGCGCCCGAGGGAGTGGACGACGTGAACGGCGTCTATGCCTTCGCCTTCGACGGGGCCGGAGGCACGGCCACCGAGAACGCGGCCCGCGCCGGGCTCGCGCTCCTGGCCCTGATCGCCGCCGGCGGTGTGGGGGCGGTCCTGGGCAACCGGGCCAGCGGCGGCTGAACGCATTAGTTGGTGATGGGCCTGCGGTCAATCCGTGGGCCCATCGTCGTGCAGAGGGTGAATTCGCCCGAATCGTCCTATCCGTGCCCGTCTTGGGTGAGAGGATGGCGCGACTTCGGGAGGACGTATGAACCGCGTGGTGATGATCGGCGGGGGCATCCTGGGCGGTGCAGCCCTGCTCGGTGTCGGTGTGGCCGTCGGAACCAACGTGGGCCAGCCAGAGACCATCGTCATCTCCCAGGCGCCCGCGGAACCCGTCGGGCTGTCCAATCCGCAGGAAGCCGTGTTGCTGCAGACGTTCGTGCGGTCGGCGACCGATTTCCAGGAACTGATCAAGAAGGCCCAGAAGGGCGACACCAGTGTCGGTCAGGCCATGACCGAACAAGCGGTCACCGTTCGCGCCGTCTACCGCAATGCGCAGACCCCGGAACTCCGCGATGCCGCGGACGCAGTGTCACAGGCCATGCTGCTGATGAGTGCCGGTGTCACAACCGGAGAGGGTGGAGTGACCCAAGAGGGCATCAACGCCTTCAACGCCGCCAACGAGAAGGTCCAGGTGCTCAGCGACAAGGTGGTCGCCGAAAAGGACGGCGCGTCGCCGAGCCCTTCACCGAGCGCCTCCTGACCCAACCATGCATACCGTCGATCACTCAACCAAGCTCTTCGACCGCGCCCTCGCGGTCACTCCGGGTGGCGTCAACTCGCCCGTACGCGCCTTCGGGGCCGTCGGGGGAACACCGCGATTCATGGTCCGCGGCGAAGGTGCCTACCTGCGGGACGCGGACGGAAACCGCTATGTGGATCTGGTCGGAAGTTGGGGGCCCGCGATCCTCGGCCACGGCGATCCCGAGGTGATCGAGGCGGTACAGACAACCGCAGCCGCCGGTCTCTCATTCGGCACACCCAGCCCGGGTGAGGTCGAACTCGCCGAGATCATCGTCGACCGCGTCGAGCCGGTCGAACAAGTCCGGTTCGTGTCCAGCGGCACCGAGGCCACCATGTCGGCGATCCGGCTGGCGCGCGGATTCACGGGCAAGACCAAGGTCATCAAGTTCGCCGGCTGCTATCACGGCCACGTCGATGCGCTGCTGGCAGCGGCGGGCAGCGGCGTGGCCACGTTCGCTCTGCCCGACAGCCCCGGTGTCACCGGGCATCAGGCGCAGGACACGATCGTGCTGCCCTACAACGACCTCGCGGCGGTCGCCGAGGTGTTCCGCACCAATGACGACATTGCTTGTGTGATCACCGAGGCGGCAGCTGCCAATATGGGTGTCGTCCCGCCGGACGATGGCTTCAACGACGGTCTGCACCAACTGTGCCGGGAGTACGGTGCCCTCTTCATCAGCGATGAGGTCATGACTGGTTTCCGCGTGAGCGAATCCGGGTGGTTCGGGCGCGACGCAGTGGCCGCGGATCTGTTCACTTTCGGCAAGGTCATGGGGGGCGGGTTGCCGGCCGCTGCCTTCGGGGGCCGCCGCGACGTCATGGCGCACCTCGCTCCGGTCGGACCCGTCTACCAAGCGGGCACGCTCAGTGGCAACCCAGTCGCCATGGCGGCGGGGATCGCCACCTTGCGTGCCTGCCGCGACCGCAACATCTACCCTCACCTCGACGCGACCGCTCATTCCCTCAGCGACCAGGTGTCGGCGGCGCTGACCCGAGCCGGGGTCGAGCACCGGGTCCAGCATGCGGGCAACCTGTTCAGCGTCTTCTTCACCGCCGGCCGCGTCGATAACTACGAGCAGGCGCGGCGTCAGCAGGCATGGCGCTATGCGGCGTTCTTCCACGCCATGCTCGATCAGGGCGTCTACCTGCCACCGTCGGCTTTCGAGGCCTGGTTCGTCTCGGCCGCGCACGACGCCCAGGTGTTGGAACAGATCGTCGCAGCCCTACCACAAGCAGCGAGTGCCGCCGCGGCTGCAGGGCCCGCGGACTGACGTACCCTGGGAAGCCGGATCCGCAGGGGTAGGAGTTGGAGTGACGCAACGCACCATCGTCCATCTGCTGCGCCATGGGGAGGTCTTCAACCCCGACGGAGTCCTGTACGGGCGCCTGCCCGATTTCCATCTGTCCGATCTTGGGCCGCGAGATGGCCGTGCGCGCCGCCGAGGCGACTCAGGACCGGGACATCGCCGTCGTCACGGCCTCCCCGCTGGATCGAGCCCAAGAGACCGCCACGCCCGCGGCCGAGCTGCACAACCTGCCCATCGGCACCGACGACGATCTCATCGAGGCGGCCAACATTTTCGAAGGTGAGCGAGTATCGGTCGGGGACGGAGTCCTGCGGCAACCCAAACTCTGGCGCCACCTGTGGAACCCGCTGCGCCCGTCTTGGGGGGAGCCCTACGTCGAGATCGCCGAACGGATGCAGCGCGCCGTCGACCGCGCCCGCGACGCGGCGCGGGGGCGCGAAGGCCCTGCTCGTCTCCCATCAGTTGCCGATCTGGACGATCCGACTCGCGTTGGAAAACCGTCGCTTCGCTCACGACCCGCGCAACCGGCAGTGCTCCCTCGCGTCGATCACCTCGCTGCTCTACGACGACGACGTCCTGGCGGCGATCGTCTACACCGAGCCATGTGCGGACCTGGTCGCCCGGTCCAACAAGGCCACCGGGGCCTGACCGTGTGGCGTTGTCGCCTCGGAGCCGTGATCATCGGCTTCGCAGTGCTGCTCATGCCCCTTCTGGCCGGGTGTGGCGCGGCCGGGGACACGGCGGTCGGCAGCGAACAGGCGTTCGTCGCCGGCGACGGGTCGATCACCGAGGTCCCCGCGGATCAACGTCAACCGGCCCCCGACCTGCGGGGCACAACACTGTCGGGTGAGGAGTTCGCCCTCGCGGATCAGGCCGGTGACATCGTCGTGCTCAACGTGTGGGCCTCGTGGTGTGCCCCCTGCCGCAGCGAGGCCCCCGCCCTGGCCGAGGTCGCGCAGCAGACCGCGGACAAGGGAGTTGTGTTCGCCGGTCTGGTCACCCGCGACAGCGACGCGTCGGCGCGGGCATTCGTGGACCGCTTCGCGCTCGACTACCCGCATGTGATCGATTCCGACGGCGCTCTCCAGATGCAGTTCCGGGACAACCTGCCGCCGCAGGCGATCCCCTCGACCCTCGTGATCGACCAGCAGGGCCGCATCGCCGCCCGGGTGCTGGGAGAGGTCAGCGCCCCCACCTTGCGCAGCCTGATCGACCGGGTCCAAAGGGAGTCGGGCGCATGACGGAGCTCATCGCGGATGGGTCCTTGCTCCTCGCCCTCCCCGTGGCGTTCCTGGCCGGACTGGTGTCGTTCCTCAGCCCGTGCGTGCTGCCGCTGGCGCCGGGCTACCTCGCATACGTCGCCGGGATGACGGGCACCGATCTGATGAGAGCGGATGCAGAGACTCCCCGGGTGAGCGCGGCGGTCGGTGCCGGGGTCACCCACGCGCCTCGGTGCCCGACGCGCGGTCGTCCAGCCCGGTCGCCGCGCAGCCCGACCCCGAGCCCCCAGCTCAGCCGGCAGGTTTCCCGAACCGCGTCCGGGTCGTGTGGGGTGCGGTGTTGTTCGTCGCGGGGTTCACGGCTGTGTTCGTGTCGTACGGCCTGTTGTTCGGTGAGCTCGGCTCCTGGCTGGTGGTCCACCAGCGCACGATCTCGGTCGTCCTCGGGCTGGTCGTGGTGGCCCTGGGGCTCGGCTTCATGGGCATGCCCTTGCTTGCTCGGACGATGTGGTGGAACCGTGAGCGCCGACTGGGATTCCGCCCCCCGACCGGTCTATGGGGTGCCCCGGTGCTGGGTGTCGTGTTCGGCCTGGGCTGGACGCCGTGCATCGGCCCCACTCTGGCAGCGGTGCAGACCCTGGCCTTCACCGAAGCGTCGGCCGCGCGCGGAGCCGTTCTGTCGATGGCCTACTGCATCGGCCTCGGGGCTTCCGTTCATCGTGATCGCGTGGGGGTTGCGCTGGTCGGCCGGGGCGTTGGCCTGGACCCGTGCCCACAGCCGGGGGATCGCGATCGCCGGCGGCGCGCTGCTGGTGGCCGTCGGCGTGCTGCTCATCACGGGGTGGTGGAACGACATCGTCGCCCACCTGCAGACACTGCTGCCCAGCTTCACGGTGGTGTTGTGATGGCCGCGGACACGACCGATCCGGCCGTCACCTTCACGACCCACGTCGATCCCATGGACCGCGAGGTGGCCTCACCGCGGGGACTGGGCCCGCTCGGGTGGGCCCGCTGGATCTGGCGCCGACTGGCTTCCATGCGCACGGCCCTGGTGCTGCTGCTGTTGCTGGGATTGGCGGCCATCCCGGGATCCTTGATCCCGCAGCGGACCAGCGACGCCATCGCCGTCAACCAGTTCATCGCCGCGGATCCTGTTCGCGGCGAGTGGTACGAACGGCTCGGCTTGTTCGATGTGTACGGCACGCCGTGGTTCTCGGCGATCTACCTGCTGCTGTTCATCTCCCTGGTCGGCTGCCTGGTGCCCCGTGCCCGGCAACACTGGCGCCAGTGGCGCGCAGGCCCGGCCGCACCGCCGCGTCACCCCGAGCGGCTCGCCGACAAAGCGACAGTGGCGGCCACTCCCGACACTCTGACCCGGGCCGAGAGCCGACCTGCGCTCCCGTCGTTGGCGAGTCCGCCGCGGTGGGACCTGGGTGGCGGCAGAACGCGGTTCGTTGCGCGAGACCGGCAATCAGGTGTTCCACTTCGCGCTGCTCGTGCGTGCTCGTGGCGATCGGATGGGGAGCACTCGCGGGATGGCACGGAACCGTCGATCGTCAAAGAGGGCTCCGGTTTCGCCAACACGATCACCCAGTACGACTCGTTCACCGCCGGCCGGTTCTCGGGGGGGATTCCCTGCCACCGTTCAGCGTTCGACTGGACTCGTTCGAGGTGGACTTCGAACGCGGCGAGGCCCAGCGGGGGGCGCCCCGGGAGTTCGATGCCCAGGTGCAGGTCACCGACGGCGATGGCACCGTGCGCACGGACACGTTCGGCGTCAACGATCCGCTGCAAGTCGATGGCGCCAAGGTGTTCCTCATCGGTCACGGCTACGCGCCCCGAGTCACGGTGCGAGACGGAGAAGGCGATGTCGTCTTCGAGGATTCCGTGGTGTTCTTGCCCCAGGACGGCAACTTCACCTCCGAAGGGGTGATCAAGGCTCCCGACGCCCAACCCGAGCAACTGGGTTTCCGGGGCCTGTTCCTGCCCACCGCCGCGATCGATCCCCAGATGGGTCCCACGTCCACATTCCCCGCGCCCGACGACCCGGCACTGTTCATGTCCGCCTTCACGGGGGATCTGGGTCTCGACCGCGGCCAGACCCAGAACGTCTACGAGTTGGATGACTCCGCTCTGACCCAAGTGGGGCTGCGGGCCATGCGTCTCGGGGAGACCTGGCGTCTCCCCGATGGTTCGGGGACTGTCGAGTTCACCGGATACGACCGTTACATCTCGGTCAAGGTGGCGCACGACCCCGGTGGGCCATGGGCGCTCGCGTTTGTCGGGCTGGCCATCCTCGGCGTGTGTCTGTCGCTGTTCGTCCGCAGACGGCGCATCTGGGTGTCCGTCGACGGTGAGGTCGCCACGGTGGCCGGCTCAGCCCGCGGCGGCGGCATCTCGATGGCCGACGATGTGGCGGCCCTCACGCGGGTGATCTCACCGACTCCTGTGGCCGCACGGCACAATACGTCAGGAACGTCAGGAACCTCAGGGCCCGCCGGTACTCCAGGGCCCGCACATGCTGGGGAACCCGCGGAGGGCGAGGGGCGCTCGCACCCCGATTTCGGGGAGCGCTCGGGACCGGCTGGCACGTGACAGGAACGCAAGGGGCAGGAACGCTGACATGAACGTAAGGAACGGTGACGGATGACTGATCAGGCATTGGCCGACCTGTCGAACCTGCTGACCTACTCGTCGATGTTCGTCCTCACCGTCGCGATGGTGCTGTTCTTCATCTCATTCGCCCAGCGCAGCACCCGCGCGGTCGACCTGCGTGAACGGCAACCCGCCCTGATCGCGGTTGGTGGTGCAGACAACACGCCCCAGACGGCCGAGACCGCCGACTCTGACGACGAGTCAGGTCGACGCTCCGGCAACATGGCGCTGGCCGTCTCCTGGCTCGGATTCCTCCTGCTCAGTGGGGGAGTACTGACCCGGGCACTGTGGGCCGACCGGGTCCCGTGGGGCAACATGTACGAGTTCTCGCTGGTCTCGGCATGGGCCGTCTTGGGAGTCTTCCTCGCGATCTCCACCCGGCGCGATGTCCGGTGGCTCGGAGTGTTCCTGGTTCCCGCGGTCCTGCTCACCCTGGGTCTGGCCGTCACCGTGCTGTACACGGAAGCCGCCCAACTCGTCCCCGCGCTGCAGTCCTATTGGCTCGTCATCCACGTCTCGGCTGCGGTCGTGTGCGGTGGCGCGTTCACGTTCGCCGGGGTCGTCGCGATCCTGTACCTCGTGGTCGATGCGACGGCTCGCGACACCAAGGTGGGCCGAGCACTGGCTCCGCTATCCCGCCGACTGCCCGGGCTGGAGCGGTTGGACCAACTGACGAACCGCACCATCATGTTCACCTTCCCCCTATGGACCTTCGCGATCGTGTCGGGGGCCATCTGGGCCGAGAGTGCCTGGGGTCGCTACTGGGGCTGGGACCCGAAGGAGACGTGGGCGTTCATCTCCTGGGTCGTGTATGCGGCGTATCTGCACGCGCGATCGACCGTCGGGTGGCGGGGGCGTAAGGCCGCGTGGCTGGCGGTACTAGGACTTGTGGTGTTCTGGTTCAACTACTTCGGGGTCAACCTGCTCTTCAGTGGGCTTCATTCCGACTCCGGCCTGTGACACTCCGGCCTGTGACCGCGCCAGGACCTCGGCGTCCTCGGCTCGGGTAGCGGCGTCGATGCGGTCGTCGATGCGCTTGAACACCCCTCGGATGTCGGTACCGAACTGCGTGCGCGGCCCGCGGAGCACGAAGAAACTGAGGAGACCGCTGCCGAGGAAGGCCGCGATGAGCAGCAACAGCCCGCGCATGCCCGCTGCGTAAGCCAGACCACCGACGACGACGAGGAGCAACAGTCGCAGCGTGGAATACATCAGGAAGTGCTTCACGCGGACAGAATACGTCGGCGGTCGGGCAGCGTCGTATTTCGGATGTTGCGGCGGCGTCGACAGGGTTACCCTTTCCCCGTGCCCCGGGCTCTTCCGATCCTGATCATCGTGGGACTGGCGATTTTACTCGTTCTTCGACGTCCTGCAGACCCAGGACGGCCGCATTCGGCGATACCCCAAGACCTTCTGGCTCGTCATGGTTCTGGTCCCGGTCGTCGGGGCCGCCTTGTGGTTCCTGGCTGGACGGCCGCGTCGGTCCCGCGGCACCTACGACGCGCCGGGGGGCATCGCGCCCCGCGGCAACCGGCGACCGATCGCGCCCGACGACGACCCGAACTTCCTCAAGCGACTCGACGAGGAGGCCTGGCGCCGCAAACGTGACCAGCAGCGTGACACTGATGCGGGACCGCCGCCGTCAACTGGTTCTGATACGCCGCCGCAGGATCCGCCGGAGCGACCATCGGACGGTCCCGCCCCCGGGACGGGGCCGGGGATCGCGCCTGCCTGACGCCACCGACCAACGACGCGGTTCTGGCCGGGGCCGATCAGGGTCTGGCGCCCAGCCGTGATGAGTCAAGGCCGCGATGAGTCAAGGGGTCACCCGATCGCGAGGCCGACCGCCAGCCCCACGCCACCGATCAGCAGCGTCAGACCCGTCCCTCCCAGCGCAGGAACCAGGTCGCGGCCGGTCGCTCCCCCGACAACCGCGCGGATCGGACCGAACGCGGCACCGATACCCAATAGGCCCAAGAGGGCCCAGGGGGTCCAGGCGGTGAGAACCAGGACCACAGCGAACGCGAGCACCATCACTGCGACGAACAACACCCGTGTGCCACGGTCCCCGAGTCGCACGGCGAGAGTGCGTTTGCCCGCCTGGATGTCGGTGGGGATGTCCCGCAGATTGTTCGCGATGAGGATCGCGCACGCCCACAGGCCCACCGGGACCGCCGCCACCACCGCGAGCAGCGTCACGACACCCACCTGGGTCGCGGCCGTTCCGATGACCGCGACCAACCCGAAGAACACGAACACGAACAACTCGCCCAAGCCGGCGTATCCGTAGGGTCGGGGACCGCCGGTGTACAGCCACCCGGCCGCCACGCTCGCGATCCCCACCGGCAGCAGCCACCAGAGCCCGGACACTGCGGTGAGTGCCAGGCCGGCCGCGGCCCCCACCCCGAAGGAGACGATGGACGCGGTCTTGACGGCAGGCGCGGGAGCCAGTCCCTGGCCGACAAGACGAACCGGTCCCACTCGCGCATCGTCGGTGCCGCGCACCCCGTCGCTGTAGTCGTTGTGGAAGTTCACGCCCACCTGAAAAGCGACTGCCACGATCAGTGCCAGCAGCGCCGGGACGGGTCGCCAGCCGCCGGAGAACTCCGCGACGCCGGTCCCCACCGCCACAGGGGCGACGGCAGCGGGCAGTGTCCGCGGACGGGCGCCGGCCAGCCACTGCTGGGCTGTGGCCATCAGGTCTCCCGACGGATCGGCTTGCCGGCTGCGGTCACCGGGATCTCCGGCACGACGGCCATCGTAGGCGGCTGAGAGCGCCGACCCAGGGCGAGGCCGACTGCCTCGATCAGGTCGGCGCTCGGATCGGACGTGCCGGGGTCACGCAGTACCACGAAGGCGTGGGGGACCTGGCCCCATTCCGTCGATGGACGGGCGATGACATGGGCGTCACGGACCCGGGGGTCCGAGCGCAGGACATTCGTGATGGCGTTGAGCGAGACCTTCACCCCGCCCACCTTGATGATGTCGTCGATGCGTCCGTTCACGATCAGTCGACCGCCGCGCCATTCGCCGCGGTCACCGGTGCGGAAGCCGTGGGGCACGAAACTGGTCTCGTGAGGGTCGTCGAGATACCCGGCGGCCACGGTGGGCCCACCGATCACGATGACTCCCGCTTCGACTCCCGCCTCCGGATCGACTCCGGTGTCCAGTTCGTGTCCGAGGTTGGGCTCGTCTCCCGTGTCCGTGTCGTCTGCCGGTTCTGGCTCGAGGGTCACGGTCACGTCCGGCAGAGGTTTGCCGTCGAACACGACCCCTCCGGCGGTCTCCGTCGCGCCGTAGGTGGCCACGACTCTCACGCCGGCGACCTCGGCCGCCTGCCGCAGGTCCGTGGGTAGCCGGGAACCGCCGACCAACACCGCTGTGAACTCCGCCAGCACCGCCGCGGTCGCCGGATCAGCCAGGATGCGCCGCAACTGGGTCGGGACCAGTGATACGTAGACCGGGACCGACGCGGATTGCGTTGTCGTGAGCAACGGTGCGGCGATGGCTGAGAACGATGCCGCGGTGAAAGGTTCGGCGCCGCCCACACCTGACCAGGCGACTGGGTCGAAGCCCGCGCGCAGAGACCGAACGATGGTCAGCACCCCTCCGACCCCGGTCACCGGGATCGTGGTCAGCCACCTGCCGGGCTGGCCGAGCGCCGCGGATCCTCGGTCGGCCGAGGCCAGGAGCGCACTCAGCGGGAGAACCACGCGGCGCGGGGCTCCGGTCGAACCCGACGTCGGCACAACGATGGCCGGCGCGTCGAACCCGATAGTGACGTTCGTCGGCGGGGGCCGGTCGGAAGGAACGACCTCGAGCGACGACTCGGTCCCGGCCAGCATTCGCCGCACGGCGCCGGCGAGGCGGGTCACCCCCGCCGGACCCGGAGGTAGCAGCAGACGCGACAGCGCAGGGGGAGTCATCGACCCTTAGCCTAGGAACAGTCCCCACGAAGGAGTAATCGACGATGGATTCGCGCGCCCGCTACCCGCTTGGACCCGTGGTGGCCGACGACAGTCCGGCGCGGGCCGATCCCGCGTACTCGTCCATCCGACCGGGGGCGGAATGGGAAGCCCAGGGTGAGTACGGCGACATCAAGTACGAGACCGCCGACGGCATCGCCAAGATCACCATCAACCGACCGCACAAACGCAATGCCTTCCGACCCCAGACCCTCTTCGAACTCGAGGATGCGTTCCGGGTCGCCCGCGACGACGACACCGTCGGGGTCATCATCCTCACCGGCCAGGGCGACTGGGCATTCTGCTCGGGCGGCGATCAGGTCATCCGGGGAGATGACGGATATATCGGCGACGATGCTGTCGCGCAGAAAGGCATCGGACGCCTCAACGTGCTCGATCTGCAGATCCAGATCCGGCGCACCCCCAAACCTGTCGTCGCCATGGTGGCCGGCTATGCCATCGGTGGCGGGCATGTACTACACATCGTGTGCGACCTGACCATCGCCGCCGACAACGCACGATTCGGGCAGACCGGCCCGAAAGTCGGCTCCTTCGACGGCGGCTACGGATCGGGACTACTCGCCCGTCAAATCGGTCAGAAGAGAGCCCGCGAGATCTGGTATCTGTGCCGCCAGTACGGTGCCGAACAGGCGTACGACTGGGGCCTGGTCAACGCTGTCGTCCCGCTGCCCGACCTCGAGATCGAAACCGTGCAATGGTGCCGCGAGATGCTCCAGATGTCACCGCTGGCGCTGCGCATGCTCAAGGCTTCCCACAACGCCGCCGACGACGGGTTGGCGGGCGTGCAGCAGTTGGCCGGCGACGCGACGTTGCTGTTCTACATGACGGAGGAAGCTCAAGAAGGGCGAGACGCCTACAAAGACAAGCGCCGCCCCGACTTCGCGAAGTTCCCCAAGCGTCCATGACCTCGTTGCCGCGGAACGGGGCCACCCTCGCGCAGAGCGGGATTCCCCTCCTGCTGCCGGCAACGCCATTCGCAGTGCCGTTCGCCGCCTCATTCCGCGGATTGAACCAGCGCGAGGGGGTGCTGATCGAGGGCCCGGCGGGATGGGGCGAGTTCGCCCCCTTCGCCGACTACGGCCCCGAACAGGACGCCCGGTGGCTCGCGGCCGCGATCGAGGCGGCTGTCACGCCCCAGGCACTGCCGGAGGTTGTCGTTCCAGTCAACGCCATCCTCCCGGACGTGCCGGACACCCAACTGCCCAGCGCCGTCCAGGAGTTGCTGACTCAGACCGGATGTCAGGTGGTGAAGCTCAAGGTGGGCGCGCGCCCGGTCGCGGCCGACATAGCCCGTGTCGCGGCTGCGGCTGCCGCCGCCGCTGACGTCGTGCCAGGTGTGCGTTGGCGGCTGGACGGCAATGGCCTGCTGGATCCGCGGCAGGCGGGCGAGCTGTCCCGCACGATCCGTTCCGAACAGGTAGTCATTGACTACTTCGAGCAACCGTGCCGTACGGTCGCCGAACTGGAGCAGTTTCGCACGTTGGACCCGGAGGTTCGGGTGGCCGTCGACGAGACGATCCGCCGCGATCGGGACTTCTCGGCCGTTGCTCACGTTGCCGATGTCGCAGTTGTGAAGGTGGCCCCTCTAGGCGGAGTCCGGCAGGCGGCGCGGGTGATTGCGGAGCTTCCGGTGCCGGTGGTGGTCAGCGGCGCCGCCGAATCATCCGTGGGAGCCACGCGGGATGCCCGATTGGCTGCGGCCCTTCCCGATACCGGATTGGTCCACGGGCTGGGCACGGGAACGTTGCTGGCCGACGACCTCGTCACGCGGCCGCTGCTCCCTAGCGGCGGTGTGGTGTCGGCGCTCCCCGTCGAGGTGTCGCCCTCGGCCCTCGCCCGAGCTACGGGGAGGCTGGACGCAGATCGCCAAGCGCAGTGGCGAGACCGTCTCGATCGAGCTTGGCGAGTGGGTCTCGAGCATGGACTGTTCCATCACGAGGACCTAGCGGAACTGGGCGTGACAGCGTGATGGAACCGAGCGTCGCCGCCGGGGTCGCAGTCGTCGAAGCATTGCTTTCCGCCGGAGTCCAGCGCATCGTGTTGTCGCCCGGCTCTCGCTCGGCTCCGTTGGCCCGGGCTGTAGCCGCCCTCGAGGCGTCGGGCGTCGTGGACTTGTCCGTTCGCGTCGATGAACGAAGCGCCGGGTTCTTGGCCCTTGGTATGGCCAAGGCCGGTACCTGCGCCGGTGGCAGTCATGTGTACGTCCGGCACGGCGGTGGCAAACCTCATGCCCGCCGCGGTCGAGGCCCGCTATGCAGGGGTCCCTCTGGTGATCGTCACTGCCGACCGCCCTCCGGAACTGCGCGGTCGCGGTGCCAGTCAGACCATCGATCAGGTCGGATTCTTTGACCACGTCGTCGTCGGATCGCGGGACCTGGCTGTCCCAGAAGATGCTGAATGGTCGGCCTCGCCGGTGGTGGACCTGGTACAGATGGCCGTGCGCACTCGGGCGCCCGTGCACCTGAACATCCCCTTCCGGCCCCCGTTGGTCGGGGCGCTGGAACGCTCGCATAGCGCCTCGCCGCCGGGAGCGATCACAGCACTAGCGGCGACTTCTTCCTCCAATTCCGCAGCACCTGACCCGGAAGTGACTCGTCGGTCGGCGCCCGCTCTGGCGGGTGCAGCGCGGGGAGCGTTCCTCGTCGGCGATCTCGATGTCGGCGATGACGGCGTCCGCCGCTGGATCCACGACGTCGCCGACGAGTGTGGCTGGCCGATCGTGGCCGAGGCATCGTCGGGCATGCTCGGTCAGCCGGGCGTTGTCCCGGGGGGGACAGCGATGTTGTCCGACCCGGTCCGCCGCGAGCAACTGCGCGCTGATCTCGTCGTCACGGTCGGACCCTTCGGTCTCGACCGTGGCGTGCTGGCCTGGGTGCGGTCAGCCCAGCGTCACGTCGCGATCCGATTGCGGCCCCGAACCGACCCGCCGGACCCGTTGGCCACAGCCGAGGTCGTGGTGGATCACATCCCCTCACTGACCGCGGTGACTCCTGACCCATCCTGGCGGTCTGCGTGGAACCACGACGTGCCGGCTCCACTACTGTCGTGGTCCCCCGAGGCGGTCGCCGCGACGGTGTGGCGGCAGATGGAACGCGACGATCTCCTCGTCGTGGCGTCGTCGACGGCTGTCCGTGCGCTGGCTGCGGCTGCGCGGGGACCCGGTCCCAAAGTCATCGCCAACCGGGGCGCCAACGGGATCGACGGGCTGGTCAGCACCGCCTGGGGTGCGGCGGACGTGTGCTCCGGGCGCACAGTGGCGCTGCTCGGCGACCTTGCCTTCCTGCACGACACCAACGGACTGCTCGTGCCCGCAGCGGAGCCGAGACCCGACCTGACCTTCGTCGTCGTCGACAACAATGGCGGTGGGATCTTCGCAAGCCTGGAGCAGGGTGCGGCGCAGTACGCCGACACCTTCGAACGGGTCTTCGCCACGCCGCACGATCGAGACCTGGTGGACATTCTCGCCGCGCATCAGGTGCCTGCCGGTGTGGTGACCGACACCGACACCCTCGCCGATGCGCTGACAGGGGGATCCGGTGTAAGGGCTGTGGTTGCCCGACTGCCCCGCGGTCAGTTCTGATCCTCGGCGACAATCAGTGGCTGGTGGTCGGTGGATCCCGCAGTGGGCCAGTTGTCCTCGAATTCGCGACCAGAGTGCGGCAAGTCGGCCAATCGCTGCGGTTACCCCGCCGGATGGGGCGGCATCGCGGCGCCGGCGAGCTCGTGAAGATGCGGCCCCGACGCTGGTCCCGCACACTGTCGAATGTGGACGCTTTTGATTTCACCGTGATCGGATCCAACGGCCAGGCGGTAGACCTGAATGACTATCGAGGTCAGGTGCTGCTCATCGTGAACACCGCGAGCAAGTGCGGGTTCACCCCGCAGTTCGCCGGACTTGAGCAGTTGTGGCAGGACTTCGGCGATCGTGGTCTGACCGTCTTGGGTTTCCCCTGTAACCAGTTCGCATCGCAGGACCCCGGCACCGACTCCGAGATCGTGGAGTTCTGCCAGGTCAACTTCGGCGTCACATTCCCGATGATGGCCAAGATCGACGTCAACGGGAAGGACGCGGACCCCCTGTTCCAGTGGCTGACCGCTGAAGCACCCGGCCTGATGGGCAGCAAGCGGATCAAGTGGAACTTCTCGAAGTTCCTCGTCGGCCGTGACGGGCAGGTCATCAAGCGGTACGCACCCAATGACGAACCTGCGGGACTCGCCGACGACATCGAGGCCGCCTTGGCCGAATCAGCGGCTGCCTGACTCGACGAACCGTACGGCGGTGGGGCTGATCAGGACAAGGCGGCGCGCATCGCCGCCAACTTGACCTCTGACTCCCGCAGCTCTGCTTGACTGTCCGAGTCGGCCACCAGTCCGCACCCCGCGAACAGGCGCGCTGTCTGCAGGTCATCGTCGAACTGCGCGCATCGCAAGGCGATCGCGAACTCCCCGTCGCCGTTGGCATCGAACCACCCGACCGGACCGCTGTAGCGGCCGCGGTCGATGTCCTCCAACTCACCGATGACCGCACTCGCCCGTTCGGTGGGAGTCCCACAGATGGCGGCGGTGGGGTGCAGGCTCGCGGCCAAGACCAGTGCACTCGACCCGTCCGCCAGACTCCCGGTGACGTCAGTGGCGAGGTGCTGCACGTTGGCGAGACGCAGCACGGACGGCTCATCCGGCACGGACAGATCCGTGCAGTGGACCGCGAGAGCGTGCGCCACCGAGCGGACTGCGTAGTCGTGTTCGTCGAGGTCCTTGCTGCTTGCCTTCAGTACCCGGGCCGCGGCCGAGTCTGTGCGACTCGATGTGGTCGCGGCGATCGACCCCGCCAGTACGCGGGACATGACGTTGTCGCGGGAACGCCGCACCAGGAGCTCCGGAGTGGCGCCGACCAGTCCTTGGATGTGAAACGTCCAGCACTCGGGATACCGCTGGCCGAGTCGCCGCAGCACGACCTCCAACGGGACCGGACCATCGAACCGGGCGCGCAACTCACGGGCCAGGACAACCTTGTCCAGCTCACCCGCGGCAATGCGTTTGACGGCTTCGTCGACCGCAGCGGTCCATCGGGAGGCCGACGCCGTGTCGTCGTCCCAAGTGACAGCCGGGAAAGGGGACTCGCGTGGTTCGTCGACCAGATCGCCGAGTCCCGTGGGCGTGGCGATGAACGGGGGGTCGACATCGTCGTGCGACCACACGTCCGTGCGCCAAGACATCGAGCCCCGCGACCCGACGAGTGTCCGCGGGATCACGACCACGGACTCGTCCGCCGCGTCATCGAAGGTGAAGGAGGCGAAAGCGACGGGGCCCGCACCGACCACTCCCGACGAGTCGTGGACCTGGGCTTGGGCCAACCACTGGCTGACCCACCGCTGGGCCCGGCTGAACCGTTCCGCACCTCGGAACTGAGCCGATGCGGCCACCCCGAAACCGACCATGCCCTCGCCATTTCGGACCCACGCGACGGTCGGGGTCTGGCGCCATGGCGTGTCCAGGAGGTCGACCGGGGCGGCGAGTGCGCGGGTCCGGATCGGTCGGGAATTGGGCACGGACCAAGATTAGACGGATCACGCGTAGTAGGCAGATGCGCCGCGGCAGTGCGACTGGTTGGATGGTCCCGTGACTCGAGCCGACCTCGACAAGGACCCGCGGGCGGTGGCCGCCATGTTCGACGGGGTCGCCCGGCGCTACGACATCACCAACGACGTCCTGTCGTTCGGGCAGACGGCTCGTTGGCGCCACCAGGTCACCGACGCTCTGCAACCTCTGGCGGGCGCGATTGTCCTCGACCTCGCGGCGGGCACCGGAACGAGCAGTACACCGCTCATCGCCGGAGGGGCGCGCGTGGTGTCGTGCGACTTCTCGATCGGGATGCTGCAACAGGGCCGGCGCCGGTACCCGGCCCAGACGTTCGTCGCGGGCGACGCGCTGGCGCTGCCGTTCGCCGACAACTCCTTCGACGCGGTCACGATCTCCTTCGGGCTGCGCAACCTCACCGATTCGAAGCAGGGCCTACGCGAGATGGCCCGGGTGACCAAACCGGGGGGGAGTCTGATCGTCTGCGAGTTCAGTACGCCCACGTGGGCTCCGTTTCGGACCCTGTACCTGGAGTACCTGATGAAGGCGCTGCCGGCAGTGGCAGGCACGACCTCGTCGAACCCCGAGGCCTACGTGTACCTGGCCGACTCGATTCGAGCCTGGCCCGACCAGCGACAGCTGGCCGAGGTCATCGCCGCGAGCGGATGGCGCGACGTCCGATACCGCAACCTGTCCGGCGGGATCGTGGCGCTGCACCGGGCCAGGTCGTCGTGATGGGCGAGCCCCGGGGAGCCCGCCCGAAGCGCAATCCCGATGCCCCTCGATGTGGTCCACGCAAACTCACTAGACTCTGGCTCGTGAATGGTTTCACAAGCCTCGGCCCGGATCCTTCGGTTGTGGCGCATCGGGGCGTCCTGCTCCCTAGGATGAGCCCGACCGGTGGGAGGAGCGAGTGAACGTCTACATCCCCTTGCTGACGCTGGCGGGACTGGCGGCTCTGTTCGCGCTGTTTTCGATCACGATGGCCTCGCTCACGGGCCCCAAGCGATACAACCGCGCCAAGGTCGACGCCTACGAATGCGGGATCGAACCCACGCCCCAGCCGGTGGGTGGCGGCAAGTTCCCGGTGAAGTACTACCTGACGGCGATGATGTTCATCATCTTCGACATCGAGATCGTCTTCCTGTACCCGTGGGCGGTGTACTTCGACGCGCTCGGCATGTTCGGGTTCCTCGCCATGCTGCTGTTCTTGATCAACCTCACGATTCCCTACGTGTACGAATGGCGCCGCGGCGGATTGGACTGGGACTGACATGGGTCTGGAAGAGAAGCTCCCCTCCGGTTTTCTGCTGACCACAGTCCAAGGGGTCGCAGGGTATGCGCGCAAAGGGTCTCTTTGGCCGGCCACCTTCGGCCTCGCCTGCTGTGCCATCGAGATGATGGCCACCGGAGCCGGCCGCTACGACCTCGCCCGGTTCGGCATGGAGGTCTTCCGCCCTTCTCCCCGGCAGGCGGATCTGATGATCGTCGCCGGTCGGGTCAGCCAGAAGATGGCGCCGGTGCTGCGTCAGATCTACGACCAGATGCCCAACCCCAAGTGGGTCATCGCCATGGGTGCCTGCGCGTCGAGTGGGGGCATGTTCAACAACTACGCGGTCGTCCAAGGTGTCGACCATGTGGTCCCGGTCGACATCTACCTGCCGGGTTGTCCCCCCCGCCCCGAGATGCTGCAGGACGCGATCCTCAAGCTTCACGACCAGATCCAGCACACCAAGCTCGGTGCCAACCGCGAAGTCGAGGTCAGGGAACTCGAAGCCGCTGCTCTCACGGCCGAACCGACGTCCGACATGAAGGGGCTGCTGCGGTGACCGACGAACCCCAGGTGGAGTCCACCACCGGCGCCGACCTCGCCGCTCCTTTCGATCAGTCACCCGAGGTCGTCGGGGTGCGACGCGGTTCGTTCGGGGTCTCCGGATCGGGGGACACCAGCGGTTTCGGTGGGCTCGTCGAGCCGATCGTGTGGCCCGCGCCCGCCAGTCGGCCCTTCGGCGAGCCATGGGATCACGTCACCGACGAGATCGAGTTGTCGCTGGCCGACCGTGGGCTGCCCGCCACCGACGCGGTCGAACGTATCGTCATCGACCGGGGCGAGATCACGTACTACGTGCGCCGGGAGCACCTCGTCGCCTTCGCCACTATGTTGCGAGACGAGCCCTCGCTACGGTTCGAGTGGTTGTCCGGAGTCTCCGGCGTGCACTACCCGGACCAGAAGGGCCGTGAGTTGCACGCGGTCTACGAGTTCCGGTCGATCACTCACGCACGCCGAATCCGCGTCGAAGTGACCTGTCCGGACGGCGACCCCCACATCCCGTCCATCGTCGCGGTGTATCCGACCAACGACTGGCATGAGCGCGAGACCTACGACTTCTTCGGGATCGAGTTCGACGGTCACCCCGCGTTGACCCGAATCGAGATGCCCGACGACTGGGTCGGCCATCCGCAGCGCAAGGACTACTCGCTCAACGGCATCCCCGTGGAATACAAAGGCGCCACCGTGCCGCCGCCGAACGAGCGGAGGAGCTACAACTGATGACCAGCACCATCCACGAGCCCGACGCCGACCGTGTGATCACCGTGACCGGGGGCGACTGGCAGACCGTGCTCCCGGCGCCTGAGGGCGAAGCCGAACGGGTCGTCATCAACATGGGCCCCCAGCATCCTTCCACCCACGGTGTGCTGCGTCTGATCCTGGAACTCGAGGGGGAGTCCGTCACCGAGGCTCGCTGTGGCATCGGGTACCTGCACACCGGCATCGAGAAGAACCTCGAGTTCCGCAGTTGGGTCCAGGGCGTCACGTTCGTGACCCGCATGGACTACCTGAGCCCGTTCTTCAACGAGACCGCCTATTGCCTCGGGAGTCGAGAAACTGCTGGGCATCACCGATGAGGTCCCGGACCGGGCCACGGTCATCCGCGTCATCCTGATGGAACTCAACCGGGTCGCCTCGCATTTGGTGGCGCTCGCGACCGGGGGTCTCGAACTAGGTGCCCTGACGGCCATGATCTTCGGATTCCGCGAACGGGAGTTGATCCTCGACCTGTTCGAGATGATCACCGGTCTGCGCATGAACCACGCGTTCATCCGTCCGGGCGGGGTCGCGCAGGACCTTCCCGACGGCGCCGAGAAGCAGATCGCCGAGACCGTTGCCCTGGTCCGCAAACGACTGAAGGACACCGCCGACCTGTTGGTGGACAACGGCATCTGGATGGGCCGCACCGTAGGAATCGGCTACATGGACCTGCAGGCGTGCATGGCGCTGGGCATGTCGGGGCCAGTGCTCCGGGCGACGGGGCTGCCGCACGATCTGCGCAAGTCCGACCCCTACTGCGGTTACGAGAACTATGAGTTCGAGGTGGCGACTGCGACGACATGCGACGTCTACGGCCGGTTCCTGATCCGTATCGCGGAGATGCACCAGTCCCTGAACATCGTCGACCAGGCGCTCGACCGGCTCAAGCCCGGACCGGTCATGGTGGCTGACAAGAAGATCGCCTGGCCCAGCCAGCTCGCGATCGGCCATGACGGCCAGGGCAACTCCCTGGAGCACATCCGGCACATCATGGGCGAATCGATGGAGGCGCTGATCCATCACTTCAAACTGGTCACCGAAGGCTTCCGGGTCCCGGTCGGTCAGGTGTATTCCGCCGTCGAGTCACCGCGCGGCGAACTCGGAGTCCACATGGTGTCCGACGGCGGTACTCGCCCCTACCGCGTGCACTATCGAGATCCCTCGTTCGCCAACCTCCAAGCGGTGCCGATCATGTGCGAAGGCGGCATGGTCGCCGATGTCGTCGCTGCTGTCGCCAGCATCGATCCGGTCATGGGCGGGGTCGATCGATGAGCACTGAAGGGTGTCACACATGCCGTTGACCGATCAGACTGCTGCGGAGTGCCGTGAACTCGCGGCGCGCTACCCGCAAGCCCGGTCCGCGTTGTTGCCGATGCTCCATCTGGTGCAGTCCGAAGCCGGCATGATCACGTCAGCCGGGATCGAGTTGTGCGCCGAGGTTCTGGACCTGACCACTGCCGAGGTCACGGCTGTTGCCACGTTCTACACGATGTACCGGCAGCACAGTCCCGGGGGGACCCACCACATCGGTGTCTGCGTCAACACCGGGTGCGGCTTGCTCGGAGGAGACGCCGTCTACGACGCACTGGCACAGCGACTCGGTGTGGGCCACAACGAGACCACGGATGACGGTCAGTTCACCCTTGAGCGCATCGAATGCCAAGCGGCCTGCACCCATGCACCGGTCATGACCGTGGACTGGGAGTACTTCGACCGCACGACCGTCGCCGAAGCGATGCGGGTCATCGACGAACTCCAGGCCGGTAACGAGGTCACCCCGACCCGCGGGCCGGTGGTGCGCGGATGGCGGGCGACCGAGCGCACTGTCGCCGGCATCGATGACGGTTTGGCCGACGAAGGTGGCGGAGCCGACGCGCTCATGCTCGCCGGGCTCGACGTGGCCAAGGAGCGGGGCATGACCGCCCCCGGGAAGGCGGACTGATGCCCCTCACTCCGGTGCTCACGGCACATTGGGACGAACCTGATTCCTACACGATCGACGCCTATCGGCGCCACGGCGGGTACACGGCCGTTGCCCAGGCGCTGCGCACCGACCCCGACGAGGTCATCGCCACTGTCAAAGACTCCGGACTGCGGGGCAGAGGTGGTGCGGGATTCCCCACCGGACTGAAATGGAGTTTCGTTCCGCAGAACGACGGCAAACCCCACTATCTCGTCGTCAATGGCGACGAATCCGAGCCTGGCGCCTGCAAGGACATCCCCCTGCTGTTGGCCAACCCGCACGCACTTGTCGAAGGCATCATCATCACGTGCTGGGCGATCCGTTCGAACCACGCCTTCATCTACGTCCGAGGCGAGGTGCCCCAGCCGATCCGTCGGATTCGCCGTGCGGTCGAGGAGGCGCGTGCCGCGGGCCTCGTCGGAACCAACATCCTGGGTTCCGGACTGGACCTCGACATCGTGGTTCACGGCGGTGCCGGGGCTTACATCTGTGGTGAAGAGACCGCGCTGTTGGACTCCCTCGAAGGGCGTCGTGGCCAGCCGCGGCTCAAGCCCCCGTTCCCGGCCGTGGCCGGCCTGTACGCATCGCCCACCGTGGTCAACAACGTCGAGACGATCTCGTCGGTGCCGTCGATCATCGCCAACGGGTCCGCCTGGTTCCGCCAGATGGGTACCGAGAAATCGCCGGGCTTCAAGGTGTGGGCAGTCTCCGGGCATGTCAATCGGCCGGGCATCTACGAAGCTCCCCTCGGCATCACGATGCGCGAACTGCTCGACTACGCCGGTGGGATGCGCGACAACCGAAAGGTCAAGTTCTGGCTCCCCGGTGGGTCGTCGGTGCCGATGCTGGTCGAGGAGCATCTGGACACCCCGATGACCTATGAGGACATGGCCGCGGCGGGCAGCATGCTGGGCACCGGTACGCCCATGTTGTTCGACGACACCACCAGCGTGGTCAAGGCCGTCACCAGATGGCTGGAGTTCTACAAGCACGAATCATGTGGCAAGTGCACTCCCTGTCGCGAGGGAACATTCTGGATCACGGGCAGCCTCAAGAAGTTCGAAGAGGGCCAGGGCGAGGCGGCCCAGGTCGACACACTGGTCGAGTTGTGCAACCAGATCATGGGTCGGTCCTTCTGCGCCTTGGGCGACGCCGCGGCGACTCCCTACCCGGCTGCCCTGAAGTACTTCCGAGCGGAGTTCGAGGCGGCGCTGACGCAATCCGCCGACGACGCTTTCGACCCGACCGCCACCATGGTCATCCCCAGCCCGAGCAAGACCGACGCCAGTTTGAGTGGGGTGGGTGCATGACCACGACATCCGACGCGAACCAGCAGGCAGCTGCGGTGGAAGACATGGTCACAGGCACCATCGACGGCACCGAGGTGACCGTGCCCAAAGGCACCATGATCATCAGGGCCGCGGAACTCATGGGAGTCGAGGTCCCGCGGTTCTGCGACCACCCCCTGCTGGATCCGGTGGCGGCCTGCCGCGCGTGCCTCGTCGAGATCGAAGGCATGCCGAAACCGCAACCGTCCTGCGCCATCCCGCTCGGTGACGGCATGGTCGTCAAGACCCAGCACGGCAGCGAGGTCGCAGCGAAGGCGCAAGAGGGAGTGATGGAGTTCCTCCTGATCAATCACCCTCTCGACTGTCCCGTCTGTGACAAGGGCGGGGAATGCCCCCTGCAGAACCAGTCCATGGCCGTCGGTCGTGGGGAGTCCCGCTTCGACCTGGCCAAGCGCCAGTTCCCGAAGCCGATCAACATCAGCACCCAGATCCTGCTCGACCGGGAACGGTGCGTCATGTGTCAGCGATGCACCCGCTTCGCCGACGAGATCGCGGGCGACCCGTTCATCGAACTCGTGCAGCGGGGAGCGCAGCAGCAGATCGGCATCGGGGAGGAGCCGTTCGATTCGTACTTCTCCGGCAACACGATCCAGATCTGTCCGGTCGGGGCTCTCACGAGCGCGGAGTACCGGTTCCGATCACGACCCTTCGACCTCGTCAGCGTCCCCACGACATGCGAACACTGCGCATCGGGTTGCGCCTTGCGCACCGACTTCCGACACGGAAACGTCATGCGGCGCTACGCCTGGGACGACCCCGAGGTCAACGAAGAGTGGAACTGCGACAAGGGTCGGTTCGCGTTCCCGTATCTCTCCAACGATCGGTTGGAGCAGCCGCTCGTCCGAGAGGACGGAGCGCTGCGGCCGGCGTCGTGGCCCGAGGCTCTACGCCGCGCGGCAGAGGGGCTCAGCGCCGCTGTCGGCCGGGCCGCCGTGCTCACCGGCGGCCGCTTGACACTCGAGGACGCCTACGCCTATTCCCGGTTCGCTCGGGTCGCACTGCGCAGCGACGACATCGATATGCGCGCTCGAGAGATCGGCCCCGACGAGGTCGGCTTCCTCACCGCTCGAGTAGCGGGAACGGCGGGACCGACCTACGCGCAGTTGGAGGCCGCCCCGGTTGTCCTCCTCGTCGCCTTGGAACCCGAAGAAGAGTCACCCATCGTGTACCTGCGGCTGCGCAAGGCCGTCCGCCGCAACGCGACGCCGATCGTGTCGGTGGCGCCGTTCGCGACCCGCTCCCTGCACAAGATGTCCGGGCGCTTGGTCACAGCCGTCCCCGGGGCCGAGGCGCAGTCTCTCGCCAACCTTCCCTCCGATGTCAGTTCACTGCTGGGCCAACCCGGTGCCGTGATCCTGGTCGGCGAACGTGCTGCCGGATCTCCCGGAACCCTGGCGGCGGTGGCGGCGTTGGCCGACGACACCGGTGCCACCATCGGCTGGGTGCCGAGGCGCGCGGGGGAGCGCGGTGCCCTCGATGCCGGTTGCCTTCCCGGACTGCTCCCGGGTGGCCGACCGCTCACCGACCCGGTCGCCCGCCGTGAGGTCGCGGGGGTGTGGGGTGTGGCAGCCGATGATCTGCCCGCTGCCGCCGGTCGTTGTCTGCCCGACATCGTCGCGATGATCGCCGCCGACGCCGCCGTCGAACATGGCGATGACGAGGACTACCTGCCGCAACTCGGCGCTCTGGTGGTCGCCGGAGTCGAGGTGGACGACGTTCCCGACTCCGACGCGCTGCTCCAGGCACTGACGGATGTTCCGTTCCTGGTAGCGATGGAGACTCGGCCCTCGCAGGTCACGGCGCTGGCCGATGTCGTCTTCCCGGTGGCGGTGGTCACCGAGAAGGCCGGCACCTTCGTGGACTGGGAGGGGCGGCGCCGACCGTTCGCTCGGGCCTTCCCCGACACATCGACATTCCCCGACGCCGAGGTCCTGGCCCTGCTCACGGACTACATGGATCTCGACGCCGCACCCCGCGAAGTCGATCGGCTGAGATCCGAGTTGGACGGGTTGGGGGCCTGGAGCGGCACGCGCACCTGGGCCGGTGAGGAATCACCGGGTACACCCCCAACCTCCGAGCCCGGCCAGGCGGTGCTCGCGACCTGGCGCTTGCTGTTGGACCTCGGCATCATGCAGGACGGTGAGCCGTACCTGGCCGGAACACGGCAGCCGACAGTGGCCCGCGTGAGTGCTGCCACAGCTGCTGGTGTCGGGGTCGCGGAGGGCGAGCCGATCACGGTGAGCACGGACCACGGCGCCATCACCCTGGCGGCTGTCATCACCGACATGCCCGACGGAATCGTGTGGTTACCGACGAATTCCGTCGACTCCCGGGTGGGCGTCACACTTCGCGCCACCGCGGGCGATAGCGTGCGGCTGGGAAGGAGATGAGCCGATGCCCGAACTGAGTGCCTTCGGCAACGACCCCTTCTGGCTGGTGTGTCTGAAAACCCTGGGCGTCTTCGTCCTGCTTGTGGTCATTGTCTTGTTCACGATCTGGGCCGAGCGACGCGTCGTCGCGCGGATGCAGATGCGGGTCGGACCCAACCGGGTCGGTCCCGCAGGCCTGCTGCAGTCGTTGATGGACGGTTTCAAGCTCGCGCTCAAAGAAGAGATCATCCCCATCACAGCGCACAAGGCGGTCTACTGGCTCGCTCCGCTGATCAGTGCGGTCTGTGCCTTCGCGGCGTTCGCCGTGATCCCGTTCGGTCCCGAGGTGTCCATCTTCGGGGTCATGACCCCCCTGCAGTTGACGGATTTCCCGCAGTCCGTGCTGTACGTGCTCGCGGTGGCGTCGATCGGTATCTACGGACTGGTCCTGGCCGGCTGGTCGTCCGGTTCGACCTACCCGTTACTGGGCGGACTTCGTTCGAGCGCCCAGATGATCTCTTACGAGATCTCGATGGGCTTGTCGTTCGTTGCCGTGTTCCTCTACGCCGGCACCATGTCAACGTCCCAGATCGTCTCCGCCCAACAGTCGTTGTGGTTCGCGGTGCTGTTGGCGCCGTCGTTCGTCATCTACGTAACCGCGATGGTGGGCGAGACCAACCGAGCCCCCTTCGACCTGCCCGAGGCAGAGGGCGAACTGGTCGGTGGATTCCACACCGAGTACTCGTCGCTGAAGTTCGCCATGTTCTTCCTCGCCGAATACATCAACATGGTGACCGTCTCGAGTATCGCCACGACGTTGTTCCTGGGCGGCTGGATGGCGCCGTGGCCACTGTCCCTGCTGTCGTGGGCCAATACCGGCTGGCTGCCGATGCTGTGGTGGCTCATCAAGACGATGCTGTTCATCTATATGTTCATCTGGTTGCGCGGCACCCTTCCCCGGCTGCGGTACGACCAATTCATGGCCTTCGGATGGCGAGTCCTGATCCCCGTGTCCTTGGTATGGATCGTGCTCGTGTCCGGGCTCAAGGCGATCCGTGAGGAATACGCCGACAGCGCCAACGCGATGCTCACCGGCGGCGCGATCATGCTCGCCATCCTGCTGGCCATCGGATTCCTCGGATCCGTCCGGGCGGGACGCAAGAAGGAGGGTGACGACCTGCCGACAGGGCCGGTCGACATCGAAGGCGAGGTGTTCCCGGTACCCCCGTTGCCCGGCCAGACATTCGACTACACACCTCGCAGTCGAACCGCCGTCGCCGGATCCTCGACAACGGTGACCGCGACCACCGAGGAGGACTCTGATGGCTGAACTCCCCCCCGCATTGAGGGGATTCTGGGTGACCTTCAGAACCCAGTTCCAGAAGGTCAACACCGAGCAGTATCCGGAGCAGAAAGACAAGTACCCGCCCAAGGCACGCTTCCACGGTCGGCATCAACTGAACCGATGGGCGGACGGTCTGGAGAAGTGCGTCGGATGTGAGTTGTGCGCCTGGGCCTGCCCCGCGGACGCCATCTACGTCCAGGGCGCGGACAACTCCGAAGCCCAACGATTCTCACCCGGGGAGCGCTACGGGCGCGTGTATCAGATCAACTACCTGCGGTGCATCTTCTGCGGGCTGTGCATCGAGGCCTGCCCCACCCGGGCCCTCACGATGACCCACGACTACGAGCTGGCGGACAACGACCGCGCCAAGTTGATCTACGAGAAGGAAGACCTCCTGGCGCCGCTGGCGGAAGGCATGGTGCCGCCGCCCCACGACATGGTGGCCGGGGCCACTGCCCAGGACTACTACGACGGACAGGTGGTCGGCGCCACCGACGAACAACGGGAGCAGGCGCGGTTGTTGAACCGCGGGCCAGAGGTGACTCAGTGAACATGGCGATCGCAGCCGTACCGGCTGCGGCCGGGAGCCCCGGCGAGCAATGGACATTTTGGATCTGCGCCACACTCGCAGTGGTGGGCGCGCTGGGTCTGATCCTGTCGCGCAAGACCGTGCACAGTGCGCTCTTCACGGCTCTCACGATGATCAACCTGGCGGTCCTCTACGTGGCCAACGAGGCACCCTTCTTGGGACTCGTCCAGGTCATCGTCTACACGGGCGCCGTCATGATGCTGTTCCTGTTCGTCATCATGTTGGTCGGGGTCGACGCGTCCGACTCTCTTGTGGAGACCCTCAAAGGACAGCGCTGGGCGGCCGGCTTGCTCATCGCCGGTTTCGCCATCCTGCTCGTCCTCACAGTGGGTACTGCGCTGACCGGGGTCGAATCAGTGGGGATGGCCGAGGCCAACGAGGAGTTCGGGGGCAATGTGCAGGGCTTGGCCCACATGATGTTCACGACCTTCCTGCTGCCCCTCGAGGTCGTCGCTGCGCTGCTCATCACTGCCGCCCTCGGGGCGCTCGTCCTCGCCCACCGCGATCACTGGGAGCCGAAGAAGAGTCAGGAGGATCTGTCTCGCGACCGGCTGCTGCGCTACGCCGATACCGGTGAACACCCAGGGCCTCTGCCCAGCCCGGGGGTGCTGGCCACCAGCAACGCGATCGGCACTCCTGCCCTGCTGCCCGACGGTTCCGCGTCCGAATTGTCGATTCCGGCACCCTTACGCGGAGAAAGCCGGACGCGGCTCGCGGTACACCCCGACGAACTCCAAGCCGACACGTCCGAGGTCCGCGAGATCAGTGAGCGCGAACAGGCCGAGCGGTCCGAAGTCCTGGCGTCCGTCGACGGCCACACCGACCTCGCGGAGGTCTATCCCGACGACGCGGACCAAGGCCCGGCCGAGTCGGGCCAAGGCCCCGAAGTGAAGGGGGAGTGATGGACCCGTCCGCCTACGTCACCCTTTCGGCGATCCTCTTCTGCATCGGTGCCATCGGTGTCCTGATCCGGCGTAACGCCATCGTGGTGTTCATGTCCGTCGAGATGATGCTCAACGCGGCGAACCTCGCATTCGTGTCCTTCGCCCGGATGCACGGCAACCTCGACGGTCAGGTCATCGCGTTCTTCGTGATGATCGTGGCCGCAGCCGAGGTCGTCGTCGGTCTGGCGATCATCATGACCATCTTCCGCACCCGGCGATCGGTCTCGATCGACGAACCCAGTCTGATGAGGAACTGATGACTCTCCTCTCCCTCGCACTTCCACTTTCGGAGGAGTCCGAGAGCGTCGAACCGATCACCGCAACGGTGACCGCGGCACAGGCCGGGGGCTACTTCCCCCTGATGTGGCTCCTGATCGCCCTCCCCGTTTTCGGTGCAGCGGTGCTCCTGCTGGGAGGTCGACGCACCAACGCGTGGGGACACCTGCTCGCCTGCCTGCTTCCGATCGGATCGTTCGTCCTCGCCTGCATCCTGCTGGTGCAGATGATGGCCAAGCCGGTGACCGAGCGGCTCGTCGTCCTCGACCTGTGGAACTGGGTCTTCGCCGGATCCTTCGACGTGGACTTCTCGCTGCGCATCGACCCATTGTCGATGGCGTTCGTCATGCTCATCACCGGGGTCGGGTCGCTGATCCACATCTACTCGATCGGGTACATGGCGCACGACCCCGACCGCCGCAAGTTCTTCGCCTATCTCAATCTGTTCGTGGCGGCCATGCTCCTGCTGGTTCTCGCCA
Organism: Candidatus Nanopelagicales bacterium; assembly: GCA_037045355.1. Classification (NCBI taxonomy): domain Bacteria; kingdom Bacillati; phylum Actinomycetota; class Actinomycetes; order Candidatus Nanopelagicales; species Candidatus Nanopelagicales bacterium. The sequence continues at coordinate 128,447 of JBAOHO010000021.1, forward strand.
ACAACTACCTCCTGCTCTACGTCGGCTGGGAAGGTGTCGGGTTGGCGTCGTACCTGCTGATCGGGTTCTGGCAGTACAAGGACTCGGCCGCGGTGGCGGCCAAGAAGGCCTTCGTCATGAACCGTGTGGGTGACGTCGGCCTGAGCATCGCCATCATGCTGATGTTCGTCACCTTCGGCACGGTGACGTTCGAGAACGTCTTCGAGGCAGCGCCACAGGCCAGTGAGACGACACTGACCTTGATCGGGCTCACCCTGCTGCTCGCTGCCGTCGGCAAGAGCGCTCAGTTCCCTCTGCAGGCGTGGTTGCTCGACGCGATGGAGGGTCCGACCCCGGTGTCGGCGCTCATCCACGCGGCCACCATGGTCACCGCCGGGGTCTACCTCATCGTGCGCAGCAACGCGATCTTCGACCTGTCCAACACAGCCATCACCGTCGTGCTGGCCGTGGGGGTCATCACCATGATCATGGGAGCGTGGATCGCCTGCTCGAAGGACGACATCAAGAAATCGCTCGCCGGCTCGACCATGAGCCAGATCGGCTACATGTTCCTGGGCGCCGGTCTCGGCCCGGCGGGCTACGTTTTCGCCATTTTCCACCTGCTCATGCACGGCATGTTCAAGGCCGATCTGTTCCTCAGCGCGGGTTCGGTCATCCACGGGATGAAGGACGAGCAGAACATGCGTCTGTACGGCGCGCTGCGAGTGGCCATGAAGGTCACCATGGTCGCGTTCTTCTGCGGTTTCCTCGGCATCTCCGGTCTGCCCCCCTTCGATTCTTGGTTCTCGAAGGACGCCATCATCGACACAGCGCTCGGGGTCAACCTCTTCGCGGGTCTGTGTGCGCTCGGCGCGGCCGGACTCACGGCGTTCTACATGACCCGCATGCTCGCCATGACGTTCTTCGGTAGCCCCCGCTGGGAGGACGACACTCATCCTCACGAGTCCCCGGCCGTCATGACGGTCCCCATGTTGATCCTGTCCGTGGGAGCCGTCGCCGGTGGCTTGTTCTTCGTGTACGTCGCGCCCATCGAAGAATGGTTGACTCCCATCACCGGATTCGAGTCCGCCCATCCGCCGATCCCCGAGATCTGGCTGAAGGTCATCAGCATCGCGATCGCGGTGATCGGGATCGGCCTCGGATGGCGTAAGTACGCCCGCGACGACGTTCCGCGCGTGGCACCCCAACAGGTCAGCGTGCTCACCACGGCGGGACGCAACAACCTCTACGATGACGCGGTCAACGAGGCCCTGTTCATGCGTCCCGGCCAATACGTCACCCGGTGGCTGGTGTGGTTCGACAACCGCACCGTGGACGGTGCTGTGCGCGGCATCGCCTCCGGCGTCGGTGGCCTGGGTGAGCGACTCAAGACCGTTCAGACCGGCTTCGCGCGTTCCTACGCGCTCTCGATGGTCGGTGGTGCGTTGCTCTTGGGTGTCGTGTTCGTGGCTGCGAGGTGGTTGTGATGGCTATCCTCACCATCCTCGCGCTGGTGCCGCTGATCGGTTCGCTGGTCGTCGGCTTCGTCCCCGCGGCCCCGGTCCGCTCCAAGCAGATCGCCTTGTTGTTCGCCGCCGCCACATTCGCCATCGCGGTGATCGTGATCACCCAGTACGACGCAGGTGCCCCGGAACAGTTCCAGCTCGTGGAGCAGTACGACTGGATCCCCACCCTGGGAATCAGCTTCTCGCTCGGGGTCGACGGTCTCGGCCTGATCATGATCTTCCTGGCGACCCTGCTGACACCGCTGGTCATGGTCGCCTGCTGGAACGACGTCGAGGATTCGGCCGCCCAGGGAGGTGACCAAGAGGTCGGGCAGGTTCGTGGCTACTTGGCGCTGATGCTGCTGATGCTGGCTATGACCGTCACCTTGTTCACGGCCCTCGACGTGTTCTTGTTCTACTTCCTGTTCGAGGCCGTCCTCATCCCGGTGTATTTCATGATCGGGCGGTTCGGCACCGGACGCCGCACCTACGCGGCCGTGAAGTTCTTGGTCTTCAGTCTGCTCGGTGGCCTCGTCATGCTCGCCGCCTTGGCGCTGCTTTGGTACGTCTCTCTGGATGCCCTCGGCGGGCCCAATCTCTTCCTTCCCGATCTCATGGCGATCGACATCGATCCCACCATGCAGACATGGCTGTTCTGGGGCTTCTTCATCGCCTTCGCGATCAAGGCCCCGATGTGGCCGGTGCACACTTGGCTGCCAGACGCCGCCGGGTCCAGCACCCCGGGAACCGCCATCCTCCTGATCGGTGTTCTCGACAAGTTGGGCACGTTCGGCATGCTGCGGTTCTGTCTGCCGCTCTTCCCTGAGGCAGCCCAGGATGCCGCACCCGTCATCATCGCGCTGTCGGTGATCAGCATCTTCTACGGCGGTTTGGTGGCCATCGGACAGACCGACATGAAGCGACTGTTCGGGTATGTGTCGATCTCGCACTTCGGCTTCATCGTTCTGGGAATCTTCGTGTTCACCACCCAGGCGCAAGTCGGGTCGGCGTTCTACATGCTGGGCCACGGCATCAGCACTGCCCTGTTGTTCATGGTCGCCGGGTACATGATCACGCGCCAGAAGACCGCCAACATCGGCGACTACGGCGGTGTGTCCAAGGTCGCTCCGGTGCTCGCCGGCTCTTTCCTCTTCGCCGGACTCACGGCTCTGGCACTTCCCGGGCTGAGCACGTTCCTGTCGGAGTTCCTCGTCCTGGTGGGGGCATTCACGCGCTATCCCTGGGTAGCGGCATTCGCCACACTGGGCATCATCCTCGCGGCGGTCTACGTGCTCCTGCTCTACCAGCGGACCATGACGGGCCCGCCGGTCGAGCGAGTCAAGGGAATGGTCGATCTCAACGCTCGCGAGAAGATCGCGATCGCGCCGTTGATCGCTGTCGTAATATTCCTCGGGTTCTACCCCGCACCTGCTCTGGATGTGCTGGATCCCTACGTGGCCGACGTGATGGCCCAAGTCGGTACCACCGACCCGGCCCCGGTCCTACCGGACGCGAGCGAAGGGAGCCAGCCATGACAGACGTCACGTTCCCCGCCATCGCGTGGCAGCAGTTGGCACCGATCATCATCGTGCTGGCCGCTGGAGCGATCGGTGTCCTGGTCGAAGCATTCGCTCCCCGCACCAGCCGCCGCCCCATCCAGTTGTGGTTGACCTTCGCGGCACTGATTGCCTCCTTCGCCACGGTCGTAATCGCGGCCGGTTCGTTCGAGACGGTTGTGGATGGTTCGGCTGCCATCGACGGGCCGGGACTGTTCTTGATGGGAGCCGTCCTCCTGGCCGCCCTACTCTCCGGCCTTCTCATGGCTGAACGTCATGTCGATCCCAGTGGCGACGCCTTCGCTGCCCGGGCATCGGCCATGCCCGGCTCCGAGGACGAGCGGCAATTCACGGCGCGGGGATACCTCCAAACCGACATCTGGCCCCTCCTGCTGTTCAGCACCGGTGGCATGATGCTGTTCGTCTCGGCCAACGACCTGCTGTTGATGTTCATCGGCCTTGAGATCATGAGCCTGCCGTTGTACCTGCTGGCGGGCATGGCGCGTCGGCGCCGACTGCTCAGCCAAGAGGCCGCCATCAAGTACTTCTTGCTCGGTGCGTTCTCGTCGGCGTTCTTCCTTTACGGAGCGGCGCTGGTCTACGGATTCGCGGGAACGGTCTCGCTGGGGGGCATCGCCGATGCCGTCACCGGGCAGCCGCAGTTGAGCGGCCTCTTGCTCGGCGGGATCGCACTGATGAGCGTGGGCCTGCTGTTCAAGGTCGCCGCCGTGCCCTTCCATTCCTGGGCACCCGACGTGTACCAAGGCTCACCGACTCCGGTGACGGCCTTCATGGCCTCCGGCGTCAAGGTGGCCGCGTTCGGGGCGATGCTGCGGCTGTTCTACGTCGCCTTCGGTGGGTCGGCCTGGGACTGGCGACCCGCCTTCTGGGTGATCGCGGTACTCACGTTCTTCGTCGGCGCCATGATCGCCCTGGCCCAAAGCGACATCAAGCGCATGCTGGCCTACTCGTCGATCGCGCACGCGGGATTCCTGCTGCTCGGCGTCATCGCCGTGACCCCCGATGCATTGTCCTCGACCTTGTTCTACCTGCTCACGTATGCGCTGGCGACCGTCGGTGCATTCGCCGTGGTGATGCTCATCCGGGACGACACCGGCGAGACGAGTGCGCTGGACGCCTGGCGCGGGCTCGGACGCCGACACCCCATGCTCGCGGGTGCGTTCACCTTGTTCCTCCTGTCGTTCGCCGGTATCCCGCTGACTGCCGGCTTCGTCGGGAAGTTCGCCGTGTTCTCGTCTGCGGCCGCCGCCGGCGAAGGGTGGCTGGTACTCCTCGCGGTGATCGCGAGCGCCATCGCGGCGTTCTTCTACCTGCGCGTTGTCGTCGTGATGTTCTTCTCCGATCCCGTCGGCGACGGGCCCGCGGTCGCGGTACCCAGCTGGGCCACCCGGGCCACCATCACAGTGGCGGCGGCGGTCACCCTCGTGTTGGGGATCTTCCCGCAGCCCCTGCTCGACCTGGCGTCGAACGCCGACATCTTCGTCCGCTGAGCAGTGCCTCCGACTAGGGAGTTGCCCGACCCAGAACCTGATGACGAGCCGGATAACGGAACAGTCGCTATGGGTGACGGTTGTTCCCCTGACCCGCGCGGGTCGATAGCGTGACGGAATCCGACCGTCGATGCAGGGAGATTCCATGCGCAAGTCCGTGATCGCACTGACCGCGACACCATTCCTGGTGTTCGCGCTGTCATCGTGCTCCAGTACCACAACCACAACCACACCCACACCGGCGAGCAGCCCCGCCGCGGAGTCTCCGGCCGCAGGCGGCTCCGACGCCCAGTCGAAGGTCACTGCCTACTGCGAGAAGGTCAAGGAACTCTCACAGCGGGCCAAAGACCTGCAGGCCAATCCCGATCAGGCCAAAGCCGAGGAGTTGCAGAAGGAAGCCCAGGCGCTGTCTGGTCAGGCGCAGGAACTCGCCGGTGCCGTCATGTCCGATCCCTCGCTCGCGCAGGAGATCCTGGAGTGCAGCCAGCAGGCCAGCGACGTCCTGCAGAGCGGCTGAGCCTTTTCACCAGCTGTCTGATCAACCGACCAGTTCGCGTGACGGTCCGTCCTACCGGGGGCGGGCCGTCACGCATTTCCGGTCGAATGTGTTTCCCCTTTCCCGCCCAGGTCGATAGCGTGACGAAGACCCGTCGATGCAGGGAGAATCCATGCGCAAGTCCGTGATCGCTCTGGCCGCAACACCGATCCTCGTGTTGGGGCTGTCCTCTTGCTCTGGTAGCCCCGATGCCCAGGCGAAGGTCGACGAGTACTGCCAGAAGGTCAAGGAACTCTCCCAGCAGGCCAAGGTGCTGGACGGCAACACCAAGCAGGCTGAGGCCAAGAAACTCCAGAAGGACGCGGAGGCCCTGGCCGGCCAGGCCTCCGAACTTGCCGGCGCGGTGATCTCCGATCCGCTACTGGCCCAACAGATCCTCGAATGCAGCCAACAGGCTGCCGAGATTCTGCAGCAGGGCAGCTAACCCCGGATCCGTCGATCCCTCGGCTGCTGCGCGCCACCATCGCGGCGCGCTGGCGGCGTTGCAGTCGGTCAACCAGCGGCCCACACGTGGTCGAGCGTTCGTGGATCTCTTGACGGGAAATCCTCCGTGCCCCGGCTGATCCGGCTACCGTTGTGCTGCCGACCCCGGCGCCTGACCGCCGTCCCGATGCAGGGAGATCACATGCGCAAGTCCACCCTCGCCCTGGCCGCGACTCCGTTCCTGGTTGTTGCGCTTGCCTCCTGTAGCAGCAGCACCTCCGGCAGCGGTGGTTCCTCCGCCCCGCCCGAGGTCCCCCCGTCGGAGATCGCGAACACCGAGAACGAAGCCAAGGTCGATGCGTTCTGCGACCAGGTCGACGCTGTTCTCGCCGAGGCGAAGAAGCTCACCGAGGACGCACAGAAGGCAGACGGGCCCACCGGGACGATGACCAAGGAGCAGACAGCGAAGATCAAGGCCGAGGTCAAGAAGCTCAGTGACCAAGCCAAGGCGTTGGCGCCAGTCGTGATCGCGGAGCCTCAACTGACCGAGAAGGTCACCGAGTGCGCCACGAATCTGCAGGACGCGTCGCTCGGAGGCTGACCTCGAATGGGTGGAAGTCCGCCGGACCCCCTACCCTCGTGTCATGACCAACTCCAAGTTACGGACTTCGGTGGGTTTCCCCCTGCCGAGTCCGCAGCTCGAGAGTAGGTTGCTGCACGGCCTGGCCGCCGTCGAGGAACAACTCGCCGATGCGGTCAAGAGCAGTGATGACTTTGTGTCCGAGGCTTCACGGCACCTGGTCTCCGCCGGCGGCAAGCGGTTTCGACCTCTGCTGACCCTCCTGTCGGCGGAGTACGGCGACTACGCCGCCCCCGGGGTCATCCCGTCGGCCGTGGTCGTGGAGTTGACCCATCTCGCGACCCTCTATCACGACGATGTGATGGACGAGGCCCCGAGACGCCGAGGCGCGGAATCCGCCAACTCCCGGTGGGGTAACACCGTCGCGATCCTCACCGGCGATTTCCTGTTCGCGCGTGCCTCGGACATCCTGGCCGACCTCGGCCCGGAGGCGGTGCGGCTCCAAGCGCGTACTTTCGAGCGTCTCTGCGTCGGTCAGATCCGAGAGACGATGGGGCCTGGCCCAGGTGACAGCCCCGTTGATCACCATCTCGCCGTCCTGGCCGACAAGACCGGCAGCCTCATCGCCACCTCAGCGCGGTTCGGTGCCCTGCAGTCCGGGGCAGACGACTTCATCGTCGACGCGCTCACGCGGTACGGCGAACGAATCGGGGTGGCTTTCCAACTCGCTGACGACCTGGTGGACATCACCAGCGACTCGTCGGATTCAGGCAAGACCCCCGGCACCGATCTCCGCGAAGGTATCGCCACCTTGCCCGGACTGCTGGTTCTGGAACGTGACGACGGCAGTCGGCTCGCCGACCTGCTGAGCCGACCGCTCCCCGATGATCGGGAACACGCTGAAGCGCTCGCTCTCCTGCGGGCGGACCCGGCACTCGCCCAGGCGCAGGCCCAGGCGCAACTGTGGGCGGCCGAGGCGCGGGAGTGCCTGGCGCCGTTGCCTGATCTCCCGGCGACTGCCGCGCTGTCGTCACTGTGTGACTACGTGGTGGCTCGCACCGGATGACGGTGGAGCCGCGCTTGTCGCCGCTGATTACAGACCCATCAGTCGGGTAGCCAGATCGGTCATCACCTCGGTCGCGCCGCCGCCGATGCCAAGGATGCGGACATCGCGGTAGTGCCTTTCGACCTCGGTGCCGGTCATGTATCCCGCGCCGCCGAACAACTGCACGGCCCGGTCGGCGACATACTCGCCGGCGGCCACACCTGTGGTCTTGGCCAGGAGAGCGGGTAGCAGCACTTGTTGGCCGTCCGCATGCCGGGCTGCCACGTCGCGGCAGTAGACCCGAGCGATGTCGGTCTGTCGATGCATCTCGGCCAGCATGTGGCGAACCACCTGTCTCGTGACCAGCGGGCGTCCGAAGGTCTCGCGGTCGCGCACCCAGGCCGTGCTGAGGTCCAGACAGCGCTGCGCCGTGGCGTATCCGGTCACAGCCAGCGTCAAGCGCTCCGTGACGAAGTGTCGGGCCAAGGACGCGAATCCCTGCTCGAACCCGAGCACGTTCGCAGCCGGCACACTCACATCGGAGAACGAGATCTCGGCGGTGTCGCTGCAGCGCCAGCCCATCTTGTCCAGTTTCCGGGTGATCGAGAAGCCGGGAGTGTCGGTCGGAACGGCGATCAACGAGATACCTTCCGCTCCCTCACCTCCGGTGCGAGCGGCGACCACAACGTGGTCTGCGCGGGTCGCGGAAGTGATGTAGGTCTTGGCCCCGTTCAACACCACTCTGTCGCCGTCGCGCGCCGCGGTGGTCCGCAGCCGGGCAACGTCGGAGCCACCGTCCGGTTCGGTCACCCCCAGCGACGCGACCACTTCCCCGGCCAGGACCGGTCGGACGAACCGCTCCAGCAGGTAAGTGGCGCCGGCCTCGTCACCTGACTCCCGACGGCGAAGTACCTCGTCACTGACATGAGGTGTCGCGATGCCATGCGTCAGCATCCCAGCGACAACCCCACCGGTTCCGCCGCCCGCGAGAACCTCCTCGATGATGATCGTCATATCGACCGTGTCTCCGCCGGATCCTCCGACTTCCTCGGGGAAACCAACCCCCAGAAGTCCGAGGGAGGCCGCCTCCTTCTGCAGACTGAGCGGCATCTCGCCGTTGGCCTCCCACTCGTCCACGTGTGGAGCGATGTGGTCGGTCGTGAAAGCCCGCACGGTGGCGGCGAGTGCTGCGCGCTCGGGTGTGCGAAAGGGATCGGTGGTCATAGGGGGAACCTACGGGGCACCGCACGCTCGCGCACCGCGCTATGCCGGGATGTGGTCAGGGACACGCGGATGTCGGGCGGGTTGCAGGTCCGCCGGCGGCTGCGGTTCATGTCGGGAGCTGGGCCGAGTTCCGCGCAGTCATGAAGCGGGAGCGACAGAAGGCGTCGGGTCAGGTCCGAACAACTCGCCTGAGCGCAGGGCCGCGATGCTGCGTACGGCGATCCCGACAAGGAACAGCGTGACGGCTGCGATGAGGGTCCAGGCCAGCCACGTGGCCCAGGCGGCGTCGGTGGTGTGCAGCCAGCGCAGCCCATAGGCCACCGCAGCGCAATACGAGAAGGTGAACGCCCAGAAACCGGCCGAGAAGCGCAGACTGCGGTACAGGGACAGGAGTCTCACCTGCACCAAGACCATCAGCACCGCGAATCCGGCCAACACGTATTGGATGCTGTCGGTCACACCCCCGTTCATCACGAACCAGGCGTTGCCGGCGACTACCGAGGGGGCCACGTCGATGGCCAGGGTCGGGACCAGGGCGGGCGGAAGCGATTCGACCACGAAGTTGCGGTTGTTGATGATGGACCCGAGCAGGAGCCACGCGATTCCGCCCAGCCCGAACGCCATGAGCGCCAGTTCCGGATACCCGAGGGCGCCCAGTGCTGTTGCGGTGATGAGCCCCGCGGCGACAGTTGGCAGGTAGTAGGCCGAGTTCAATGCGCGCTCGGGAACTCCGTGTCCCACCCATCGACCGGTCAACCAGGCTCCCAGGAGCAGTGCGGTCGCCGCACCCACGACGGTGAGGACCAGAGAAGCCGGAACAGACCAGTGGTGGACTTCAGGGGCCAGCACGACGAGCGTCACAGGGATCAGGGCAAGGAATGGCGCGGTGACGGGGTGGGTCAACTCGGCAGTCAGGGACGTCTTCCGGGAGATCAGTCGGCGCGCGTACAGGGTCACCAGGACTAGCCACACGGCCAGAGTGAGCAGCGCCAGCAAGCCCGGCAAGACGTCAGGGGCCGCGAAATCGTCGGCGGCCACTCGCCACACCGACGTCAGTCCGGCCAGCCCGAAGGAGATGGAGAAGGCCGTCGCCGGGATGTCCAACTGCGAATGCCCCACATCGCGAGCCTAGTGCTCGTGCCTCTTGTTCCTCTCGGTTACGCAGTGACCGGGAACTGTGTGGCGGCGCCCGATGGACGAGTCAGGTGACCACCCAGGTATCGCGACCGGCGAGCAGAGCCGCAAGATCCTGGTCCGAGGCGGCCGACCCGGCGGCGGCGTTCTGTTCGCGCACGAGCCGGTCGTAGGAGGGCCGTTGTACATCGCGGAAGATCCCGATGGCGGTCTTGTCGAGCGTGCCCGGGTCCACGAGCCGGGACAGCGCGAAGGCGACACCGGGGTCGTCGGCCGCGGGGTTGTGCACGATGAGTTCCGATTCCCCGACGTCGGCCACTTCGACGACCTTGACGTGCCCGTCGCGATCTCGGATCACGCCCCGATGCCCGTCGATCCCGAATCGGATCGGTTCCCCTGCCCGCAGGCGGATCAGATGCTCGTCCTTGATGCCCGCATCTTTCAGCGGCTCGAACGCCCCATCGTTGAAGATGTTGCAGTTCTGGTAGATCTCCACCAACGCCGAACCCTCGTGTGCCGCGGCTGCCCCCAGGACAGCGGTCAGATGTTTGCGATCCGAGTCGATGGTGCGCGCCACGAACGTGGCTTCGGCGCCGAGCGCCAGCGACACCGGGTTGAAGGGGTAGTCGACAGAGCCCATGGGGGTTGATTTCGTGATCTTGCCGGCCTCGGAGGTCGGCGAGTATTGGCCCTTGGTCAGGCCGTAGATCCGGTTGTTGAACAGCAGGATCTTGAGATTCACGTTGCGTCGCAGGGCGTGGATGAGGTGGTTGCCACCGATGGACAGGGAGTCGCCGTCGCCGGTGATGACCCAGACGGACAGGTCGGGGCGGCTGACGGACAGTCCGGTGGCGATGGCCGGTGCGCGGCCGTGGATCGAATGCAGTCCGTAGGTGTTCAGGTAGTACGGGAACCGACTGGAGCAGCCGATCCCGGAGACGAAGACGATGTTCTCGCGACGCAGTCCCAGACTCGGCAGGAACCCTTGGACAGCGGCGAGTATCGCGTAGTCGCCGCACCCTGGGCACCAGCGGACTTCTTGGTCGCTCTTGAACTGTTTCGCCGACAGCGGTTCATCGGACTTGGGGACCAAGTCGAGGGCGGGCAGCTCGGTGGCGGTCATGTCAGGCTCCGTTCGGCGAGGCCGGTGATGTCGGGTTGGTCCTGGCCGATCTCGCTGCGGATCACGTCAGCCAGATCCTCCGAGCGGAAGGGCAGCCCCCGCACCTGGTTGTAGGGGAGGGCATCGACGAGGTAGCGCCCGCGGATCAGCAGCGCCAACTGACCGAGGTTCATCTCCGGGATGATGACCCGCCGGTAGCGGCGCAGCACCTCGGCGGTGTTGGCGGGAAACGGATTCAGGTGGCGCAGATGCGCGTGAGCCACCTGCAGACCGTCGTCGCGCACGAGCCGGCAAGCCGCTGCTATCGGGCCGTAGGTAGAGCCCCAACCCAACACGAGCACGTCGGCCTCGCTGCTGGGATCGTCGACCGCGAGGGGCGGGATGTCGTCGGCGATGCCGTCGATTTTCGCTTGGCGAGTCCGCACCATGAAGTCGTGGTTGGCGGGGTCATAGGAAATGTCGCCCGTGATGTCGGCCTTCTCGAGGCCGCCGATGCGGTGCTCCAGGCCGGTGGTGCCCGGAACGGCCCATGGGCGGGCGAGTGTCTCCGGATCACGCTTGAACGGGTGGAACACGGCGGTTGCCGTCAGTGTCGGTGTCGTTGGGCTCCGTGGTGAAACTCACCGAGAGGTCGGGCAGTGCGTCGACGTCAGGGATCCGCCACGGTTCGGCGCCGTTGGCCAGATAGCCGTCGGACAGGACCAAGACGGGGGTCCGGTACTTCGTCGCGATCCGCACGGCCTCGAGCGCGGCGTAGAAGCAGTCGCCGGGGGACTGGGGCGCGATGATCGGTACCGGCGCTTCGCCGTTTCGCCCGAACATGGCTTGCAGCAGGTCGGCTTGTTCGGTCTTGGTCGGCAGCCCGGTGGACGGGCCGCCGCGCTGCACGTCGATCACGATCAGGGGGAGTTCCAGCGCAACGGCGAGGCCCAGTGTCTCGGACTTCAAGGCCAATCCCGGTCCGCTGGTGGTGGTGACGCCGATCGACCCGCCGTAGGCGGCCCCCAGCGCGGCACCGATGCCGGCGATCTCATCCTCGGCCTGGAACGTGGTCACGCCGAAGCGCTTGTGCTTGGCCAACTCGTGCAAGATGTCCGAGGCGGGGGTGATCGGATAGGAGCCGAGGAACATCCCGATGCCGCTGTGTTGGGCTGCGGCAACGAGACCATAGGCGAGGGCCAGGTTGCCGGTGATGTTGCGGTAGATGCCGGTCGGGACCTCCGCCCGCCGCACCTCGTACTGGACGGCGAATGTCTCCGTGGTCTCCCCGAACGACCACCCGGCCTCGAAGGCAGCCAGATTGGCCGCCAGGATCTCCGGCTTCTTGGCGAACTTGTCGTCGAGGAATGCCTTGGTCTGATCGGTCGGCCGGTCGTAGAGCCACGACAGCAAGCCGAGCGCGAACATGTTCTTGGCCCGCTCGGCCTCCTTCTTGGAGATGTCGAAGGGCTCCAGCGCTCCGACGGTCAGCGAGGTCAGGGGGATCGGGTGCACGCTGTAGGAGTCCAACGAACCATCCGTGAGCGGATCCGTGTCGTACCCGACCTTCTGCGTCGCTCGCTTGGTGAACTCGTCGGTGTTGACGATGACGGTGCCGCCGCGGCCCAGATCAGCGATGTTCGCCTTGAGTGCGGCCGGATTCATGGCCACCAGCACATCGGGGGAGTCGCCCGGGGTCATGATGTCGTGATCGGCGAAATGGATCTGGAAGGCCGACACACCAGGGAGCGTCCCGGCGGGTGCGCGGATCTCGGCGGGGAAGTCGGGCAGGGTCGACAGGTCATTGCCGAACGAGGCAGTGGCGGAGGTGAAGCGGTCTCCGGTCAGTTGCATGCCGTCGCCGGAGTCGCCCGCGAACCGAATGATGACGTCGCTGCGTTCGATGCGTTCCTTGGCCACGGTCATCCTTCGGACCCGGGGCCGAGTGGGCCCGGATATTGGTCGTCGGTCGGCGAGCCCACGAGAGGTACGGCCACCCGCGAGATCAGTTGCGGCTCTCGCGAGGGCAGTTCCACACCCGCGAGGGCACGTGCAATTGTGCCCCACTTCCCGCGTCGGCCCAACCCAGCGTGTCTGAGGGTCGAGGTGACGTACACCACCTCCGGGGCCCGAGCGGATGCGGTCAGCGCCCGAGCGGATGCGGTCAGCGCCCGAGCGGATGCGATCAGCGGTAGTTCGTGAACTGGACCGGGAAGTCCAGATCTTCCTGCTTGACCAGAGCGATGACTGCCTGCAGATCGTCGCGCTTCTTACCGGAGACGCGCAGTTCGTCACCCTGGATCTGCGGCTTGACCCCCTTGGGTCCGGAGTCGCGGATGATCTTCGCCAGCTTCTTGGCCTGCTCGGCGGTGAGCCCGGACTGCAATGACGCCGAGATCTTGTACTCCTTGCCGGACAGTCGAGGCTCACCGGACTCGAGGGCCTTGAGGCTGATCGAGCGCTTGACCAGCTTGTCCTTGAACACATCCAAGGCGGCGAGGGCTCGCTCCTCGGTGCCGGCGGTGATCTCGACACTGAGGTCACCGGTCCACTCGATCCCGGCCCCCGTGTTCTTGAAGTCGAAGCGGGTGCGCAGTTCCTTCTGCGCTTGGTTCAGCGCGTTGTCGACCTCCTGCCGCTCCACCTTGGACACGATGTCGAAACTGCTGTCTGCCATGAGAACCGCCTTCCGGAAAACGCCGCGAGGCCCATTGTGGCAGCGCGACCGTAGCTGGGGTCGGGACCCCTGCTACCCTGAGCGCGGTCGTCAACCGACAACGGCGGGTTGCCCGAGCGGCCAAAGGGAGCAGACTGTAAATCTGCCGGCTCTGCCTTCAGTGGTTCGAATCCACTACCCGCCACCATCGGAATCCTGAACATCCCCTGCGGGGGCGTGGCGAGTGTGCCTCGCATAGGCCTCTAGCCTGGAAGGCAGTAACCGGTTCGGGGCCACTCGGCCGGTGGGGTTCTATCCGGGAGGTTCGAATGCTCGCCCGCAAATTGTCCGCCGAGTTCGTCGGGACGTTCTTGCTTGTGCTGTTGGCCGTCGGCGCGGCGGTCAGCGGGATCGGTGGGCTGTCCGACTACCCCGCGAGCGGTGTCACTGGTGTGGCGCTGGCGTTCGGATTCGTCTTGATGGGTCTTGCCTACGCGCTCGGACCGACGTCCGGCTGCCATGTGAACCCGGCAGTGACCTTGGCCTTCATGGCGTCGCGTCGCCAGGAGGTCAAAGAGGGTTTGCTGTATATGGTCGTGCAGTTCCTGGGCGCTGCCTTGGGAGGTGCGGTGCTCTACGTCTTGGTCGAGTTCGGTGGGGTCGCTGATCGCACGGGTGGACTCGGTACCAACGCGTTCGGCGGCAACGGCCCCAACGCTCTTGGTGCCTTCGTCGCCGAACTCCTTCTGACGGCAGCTTTCGTCGGCGTCATCCTGCTGGTCACCGACCACGCCGCTGCGCCGGGCTTCGCTGGCCTGGCCATCGGCGCCACCCTTGCGGCCGTCCACCTGGTCGGAATCCCTCTGACTGGCACCTCGGTCAACCCGGCTCGCTCGTTGGGACCGGCGCTGTTCGCCGGTGGCGAGTCGTTGCAGCAGGTGTGGTTGTTCTTGATCGCACCGTTCCTCGGCGGGCTGCTGGCCGTCGGCTTCTGGGCACTGGTGCGGCCGCATGACGCGATCCTGGGCGACGAGGGCGAAGAAGCCCTCGAGCGGAACAAGGCCTGATCGAACTGGCCCCGTGCCGCTGTGACGCCGGGGGCTCGGTCGCCAGTTATCAGTCCGGGGGGCGCGCGTAGTACCCTGACTCACGCTCGCCCCAATAGCTCAGTCGGTAGAGCGTCTCCATGGTAAGGAGAAGGTCTACGGTTCGATTCCGTATTGGGGCTCCATGCTGCTCATGGCAGCAGCGGACAACTGAACAACCGGCACTTCGGTGCCAGGGCGGAGTAGCTCAGCCTGGTAGAGCAAGCGGCTCATAATCGCTGTGTCGTGGGTTCAAGTCCCGCCTCCGCTACCCCTCACAGAAACAACTTCCGAAAGGAACCGACTCATGGCCAAGGCCAGCGATGTCCGCCCCAAGATCACCTTGGCTTGCCAGGACTGCAAAGAGCGCAACTACATCACGAAGAAGAACCGGCGCAACAACCCCGACCGGCTCGAGTTGAAGAAGTTCTGCCCGCGCTGCAACGCCAGCACGGTGCACAAGGAAACCCGCTGAGCAAGCGGTCGTAGGCGATTCAGCACCCCAGCCAGGCCATAGGCGGATCGCCTCGCCGCTACTTGAAGGATCCACCACCCCCCTTCCCTTCGCTCTCTTCACTGCTGCCCCCCACACTCACAGATCACGGGCTTAGCGGCACAGCTCCTGCAGTTCCGGCGCTAGGGCATGTGTGTCCGAGTCCCTCGCCGCCCCCGCAGGCGATCGACACGCACACCGGGATAGGTTCGGGGAATCGATCGATTCACGTCGGATCGGGATCGGGTCGGGATCAAGTCGGATCAAGTCGGATCAAGTCGGATCAAGTCGGATCAAGGAGGAACTGTGGGACGTCTGGACGACCGGGTGGCGATTGTGACCGGCGGTGGCCGGGGAATCGGGCAGGCCACTTCTTTGCGCCTGGCTGCCGATGGGGCGGCCGTCGTGGTCAATGACATCGACGAGACTCCCGCCGCCGAGACAGTGGATCTGATCACACAGGCGGGGGGGCGGGCCGTGGCGGCCGTGGCCAACACCGTCGAACTCGATCAGGCGCACGCGCTGGTCAACCGCGCCGTGAGCGAGTTCGGCCAACTCGACATTCTGGTCAACAACGCGGGGACCACGCGGGACAAGATGTTCCACGGACTGGACGACGAACTCTTCGACTTCGTGGTGGACACCAACCTCAAGACGGGCTTCCACACCACGCTGGCCGCCATGCCCTTCATGCGTGAGGTCGCCAAGGCGGAGATCAAGGAGAACGGCGCCCCCGCCTATCACCGCAAGATCATCTTCACTTCGAGTGTCGCGGCGCTGATGGGCAACCCCGGCCAGTTTAACTACACCGCCGCCAAGGGCGCCATCATCGCCACGACCAAGACCTTGGCTCGGGAACTCGGGCCGTTCGGTATCAACGTCAACGCAGTCGCTCCGGGCTTCGTGGAGACCCGCCTCACCGCGGCCAAACAATCGGGTGAGACCTACGGGATCCCGGAAGAAATGCGGACCATGGCGCGCGCGATGATCTCGCTGGGCCGCCTCGGTCTGCCGGAGGACATAGCAAACGTCACGGCATTCCTCGCTTCGTCGGATTCCGACTTCGTCTCCGGGGTCACCATCCCTGTCACCGGCGGACAACTCGGAGGCATGTGATGCCTCTCAACCCCGGGTACGTCGGCAAGGCCTACCCCGCCACCCCCGGCTACCTCGTCGGCCGCGAGCACATTCGTGACTTCGCCACCGCCATCGGAGACAACAACCCCGTGTTCCACAACGTCGATGTCGCGCGGGAACTCGGCTATCCGGATCTCATCGCCCCACCGACCTTCCCATTCACGCTCACGATGAAGGCCATGGCCATGGCGATGTTCGACCCGGAACTGGGATTGGACTATGGCCGCGTGGTGCACGGTGAGCAGCACTTCGAGTACACACGTCCGATCTGCGCCGGTGACGAACTGGTCGTGAGCACAGTCATCGCCGACATCCACTCGTCTGGCAAGAACGAGTTCCTCACCACCCGCAGCGAAGTGAGCACAGTGGCCGGCGAACTCGTCGTGACCACGTCGGAGGTCATCGTGTCCCGGGGGACCGCGGTGGAGGTGGCGCCATGACCACAGTGACATTCGATGACATCTCGGTCGGCGACGAGCTCCCCCCGCTGAGAGTGCGGCTGCAGCGCGTCAATCTGGTCATGTACGCAGGGGCCAGTGGCGACTTCAATCCCATTCACTGGAATGAACGAATCGCGACCGCAGTCGGGCTTCCCGACGTCATCGCGCACGGCATGCTCACGATGGCCACGGCTGCGAGAGTGGTCACGGAGTGGCTGGACGATCCGGGCGCTGTTCGGTCCTATCAGGCCCGTTTCAGCCGTCCGGTGGTGGTGCCCGACGACGATCGTGGCGCTGAAGTCACGATCACCGCGCAGGTGGCCGAGAAGCTGGCTGACGGTCACGTGGCGATCGAGATCACGGCTATGTCCGGTGACGAGGAAGTGCTGAAGCAGGCGCGCGCTGTGGTGGAACTACGGCTCTGACGGCACGCATTCCCGGAACCCGTCATCCGCGCACCCCGTCATCCGCACACTGAGCGCCGCCTACCTGCTCCGGCGCGCGTCAACTGATCCGAGCCGCTGCGGTGGTGGCCAGTTGTAGGGCCTGCTCGTCGCTGGCGCCGACTCCGATCTGGACCATGACGAAGTGGTCGCCCACCAGCATCCCGACCACAGGTGATTCGGTTTCCTCGTTGGTGAGGATGTAAGCGCGCTTGGCGCCGGGTAGTTCGACGGGCCTGGCCTTGTCCCCGAAGTAGGCCGGCGCCAGATCGACGTTGGTGTCATACGACTTGGCACCATCGATCTGGGAGACGCTCACGTCGACGATCGCCTCCGGGACCTCGACACCACCGACGTCGCCCATCTTGGTGAACGTGCAGGTCGCGATCTGCCGGGCGCCATCAGTGGACTCTTCCCCGGCGGGGAACGTTGTCTCGAGTACCTGATTGATCTCATCGGCGGTGAGCAAGCCACAAGGGTCATCAGCGCTGACGGCTGACACCGACTCGCTCGGCAGCGCCGAGGTCGCGGAAGGGGTCGGCACGGCGGAAGTCGCCGACCCGGTCGAAACCGGCCCTCCGGGTTGCGCTGACCCCGAACACCCCGCAACCAACGCGCCGACAGCCAGAATTGATGCCGAAATGGACAGTCTCGCCGCTCGCGCCCGTCCTTGCGCACCGGTCAGTCCTCGCGGACGGGCCAGCCCCCCCGAAGGGTTCGGTTCTGGCGAAAGGGCGCTGCGCATGAGGTCGACTCCCGTCCCTGAGGTGCTGTCCATACGATAGGCCTGTGGTCCAGCCCGTCGATGAGCGCCCGGCGCTGCCCGATGTGTGCTTGGCAGACCTCACCACCTTGCGCCTGGGGGGCCCGGCTCACCGCGTTGTGGAGGCGACCACCCAGGACGAGATCATCGCCGAGGTGCAGCGAGCGGACCATGACGGGGAGTCGCTGCTCGTCCTCGGTGGCGGAAGCAACGTCGTCGTCGCCGATGACGGATGGCCCGGCACCGTGTTGCTCGTGCGCAACCGTGGGGTCGCGATCGCGGAAGGGTGTGGTGCCGCCCAGGTGATCGCCGAGGCAGGTGAGGATTGGGATCACCTCGTGGCCACCGCGGTGGCCACGGAACTCGCAGGCGTCGAGGCGCTCTCGGGTATCCCCGGTCGGGTGGGGGCCACACCGATCCAAAATGTCGGCGCTTACGGTCAAGAGGTCGCGGACGTCATCGCTCGAGTCCGGCTCTTCGACCGCAAGAGCGGGGAGATCAGGGAGTTGACCCCCGGCCAATGTGGATTCGCCTATCGCGACAGCGTGTTCAAACGACGCCCGGGCCGGTACGTGATCCTCGCGGTGGCATTCCGGCTCGAGCGCTCGGCATCATCACGGCCGATCACGTACCCGGAGTTGGCCAGGCGGTTAGGCGTGGGATTGGGTGATCGCGCTCCTCTCGGTGATGTCCGAGCGGCCGTGCTCGGCCTGCGTGGTGAGAAGGGAATGGTGCTCGATGACAGCGATCACGACACCTGGAGCGCCGGTTCTTTCTTCACCAATCCCATCATCGATCCGGCGTCAGCCCAGACGCTGCCCGACGAGGCCCCGCGGTTCCCGGTCAAGGGCGGAGTGAAAGTCAGCGCTGCCTGGTTGATCGAGAATGCCGGCTTCGGCAAGGGGTATGGAACGGGCACGGCGGCGGTGTCCACCAAACACTCGCTGGCATTGACCAACAGAGGTTCGGCCACGAGCGCTGAGTTGCTGGCGCTCGCCAATCAAATCCGTATCGGGGTGGCCGATCGGTTCGGGATCCGACTGTCACCTGAGCCGGTGCTGGTGGGATGCGAACTGTGACGGAGGAAAGGCTGTGACGGAGGAAAGGCCGTGACCGAGGAAAGGCCGTGACCGAGGAAAGGCCGTGACGGAGGAAAGGCGCCCAGACCCTATCCAGGCTCAGGCGAGCAGAGTGGCGATCCGGGTCACGCCCTCGCGTAGATCGTCGTCGCCCAGTGCATAGGACAGACGTAAGTACCCGGGTGTGCCGAACGCTTCGCCCGGCACGACGGCGACTTCGACCTCGTCAAGGATGATCTCCGCCAACTCCGCGGTGGTCGTGGGGACCCGACCACGGATGTCGCGCCCCAGGACCTGCTTGACCGAGGGGTAGGCGTAGAAGGCGCCCTCGGGTTCGGGGCATTCCACCCCGTCGATCTCGTTCAGCAGGGCCACGATGTCGCGTCGGCGCCGGTCGAACGCCGTGCGCATCTCCGCGACGACGGCCAGATCCCCGGACACGGCTGCCAAGGCCGCGGCCTGAGCCACATTGCACACATTCGAGGTGGCGTGTGACTGCAGGTTGGTCGCTGCCTTGACCACGTCGGCGGGACCCACCATCCACCCCACGCGCCAGCCGGTCATGGCGTAGGTCTTGGCCACCCCATTGACGACGACACAGCGATCGGCGAGGTCCGGTGCCAGTACGGGCATGGAACTGAACTCCGCATCGCCGTACACCAAGTGTTCGTAGATCTCGTCCGTGATGACCCAGAGCCCGCGTTCGACGGCCCACTGTCCGATGGCCTCGACCTCGGCGGGGGAGTAGACGGCGCCAGTCGGGTTGGACGGTGACACGAACACCAGAACCTTGGTGCGGTCCGTCACATACTCCTCGAGTTGCGCGATGCTGGCCCGATACCCGGTCGACTCGTCCGTCGGAACCTCGACCACCGTCCCCCCGGCGAGCTGTACGAGCTCGGGATACGTGGTCCAGTACGGCGCGGGCAGCAGGACCTCGTCGCCGGGATCCAGCAGGGTGGCGAACGCATTGTAGAGAGCCTGCTTGCCGCCGTTGCTCACGAGAACCTGGCTGGGGGGTACCACGAGGCCCGAGTCCCGTTCCGTCTTCGCCGCGATGGCCTCTTTCAAGGCGGGCTGGCCTCCGGCCGGGGAGTACCGATGGTTCTTCGGGTCCCGTGCCGCGATGACAGCCGCCTCGACGATGTAGTCGGCGGTGGGGAAGTCCGGCTCGCCCGCGCCGAAGCCGATGACCGGGCGACCGGCGGCCTTCATGGCCTTGGCCTTGGCGTCGACGGCCAGCGTGGCCGACTCTGCGATGGAGCCGATTCTTTGGGAAACCCGTGCGGAGGCAGACATGGCGTCATCCTCTCATCGGGAACCCCGGCCGGGAAGGGGTCCCGTCTTCGCCAAGAGGTGCACGTGGGCACTTGTCCGAGCTTCGGCAAGAAGATCGCCCTGCACTCACGGGGACTCACGGG
Organism: Candidatus Nanopelagicales bacterium; assembly: GCA_037045355.1. Lineage (NCBI taxonomy): Bacteria > Bacillati > Actinomycetota > Actinomycetes > Candidatus Nanopelagicales > Candidatus Nanopelagicales bacterium. The sequence continues at coordinate 148,579 of JBAOHO010000021.1, forward strand.
GACTCACGGGGACTCACGGGGACTCACGGGGACTCAGGGACCTTGCGGGGGTTCGGGGGATTGGACCGCGCCCGCGTCGGCATCTACACTCGGACCCGGTGTGTCACCGCCCTGCGGCAGCCTGCCCACCCCCAGTGGTCAGTCCTCGGCGGAGTTGTGGCTCCACAGGGTCGTAGCTCAATTGGTAGAGCACCGGTCTCCAAAACCGGCGGTTGGGGGTTCAAGTCCCTCCGGCCCTGCTGGACCGGAGGAGACGGCTCGATCCGAAGGAGACGGCTCGATCCGAAGGAGACGGCTCGACCAGCCAGACGAACAAGCAGCGACAGACGCGGAGGAACAGTGAGCGGAACCGGAACAGCGCGAGCTGACCGGGACAGCCTGGGCTGGTTCGCCCGACTGTCCTTGTTCCTGCGCGAGGTCATCGCCGAGCTGCGCAAGGTCATCTGGCCCACACGCAAGGAACTCATCGCCTACACCGGCGTGGTCATCGTCTTCGTGGTGATCATGGCCGGGATCGTGGCCCTCATGGACTTCGTATTCGGACGCGGCGTTCTCGCCCTGTTCGGCGGCGAGTGACGGAAGGAATGAAGTGACCGATCAGCCGACGTGGTCCGACGGACCGGCAGTCCCCGCCGAGACCGGGGATGGGACTACCGCCGTCGACAGCGCCCCCGATCCGTTCGCCTCGACCGATGAGACGGCCGCCGTCCAGTCCGAACTCTCCGAAGTGACGGATCCTGACCTGGCGCCGGACGAAGCCACTCAGTTCGAGAACTCCTCAGACGCGGCCGCCGCAGAGGTGACCCAGGTCGAGGATGAGGCCGCCATCGCACAACAGCCGGCCTCCGACGGTGATGTTGCCGCCGCGGATGACGACGCAAGCCCCAGCGCGGGAGATGCCGGTGTCGATGTCGGCACTGGCGAGATCGACGAGGCGGGTGAACCCGACCTGCGCGAATCACTCATGATGCAGCCCGGTGAGTGGTTCGTGATCCACTCCTACGCCGGCTACGAGAAGCGAGTGAAGGCCAACCTCGAGCGTCGTCGCGAGACCATGAACCTCGAGGACCGGATTTTCCAGGTCGAGGTCCCCGAAGAAGAGGTCTGGGAGTTCCGCAAGGGCGAGAAGAAGCGGGTCCGCCGCATCAAACTGCCCGGCTACGTTCTGGTGCGGATGGACATGGACGACGAGACGTGGGGCGCGGTGCGCCATACTCCCGGAGTCACCGGATTCGTCGGTAGTGCCCAGAACCCGCAACCGCTCAGCATCGACGAGGTCGTGCGTATGCTGCAGCCGCCCGAGACGTCCAAGCCCGCAGCGGCCGCAACTCCCGACAGCGCGGCACAGCAAGCAGCCAGCTCCGGTGGCGCTGCCCCCGCCACCCAGACGGTTGTGGTCAGCGACTTCTCCGTGGGTGACGTGGTCACGGTGATCGACGGGCCGTTCGCGACCCTGCAAGCCACCATCTCCGAGGTCAATGGGGAGAGTCAGAAACTCACGGCGATGGTCGAACTGTTCGGTCGTGACACCCCGGTCGAACTACGTTTCGATCAGGTCGAACGGGCATGACGACCCCTCCCCGGGACACAACACAGCCAGCACGAGCAAGGAACGAGTGAGGAAGACATGGCTCCCAAGAAGAAGGTCGCCGGCCTGATCAAACTGCAGATTCAGGCGGGCCAGGCCAACCCGGCCCCACCCGTGGGTCCTGCGTTGGGACAGCACGGTGTCAACATCATGGAGTTCTGCAAGGCCTACAACGCGGCCACCGAGAGCCAGCGCGGCGAAGTGATCCCAGTGGAGATCACCGTCTACGAGGATCGCTCGTTCACGTTCATCACCAAGACTCCTCCCGCCGCGAAGTTGGTACTCAAGGCCGCCGGGCTGCAGAAAGGTTCGGGCGAGCCACACAAGACCAAGGTTGGTTCCATCACGCGCGATCAGGTGCGCCAGATCGCTGAGACCAAGATGCCCGACCTCAATGCCAACGACATCGACGGAGCGATGAAGATCATCGAGGGCACCGCCCGTCAGATGGGCGTCACCGTCACCGGCTGACCCTTCCCCGATCTCCCGCCTCCCCGGCGGAGGAGGATGCGCCGCCGGCGCCGCCTCGTGGCAGGGCTCGTGCAGCCCACATGACCACACCTGCGAACAAGGAGCAGAACATGAAGCACGGAAAGAACTACCGCAGTGCCGCCGCCACGGTGGACCGCGACAAGCTGTACACCCCACTCGAGGCCATGACGCTGGTCAAGGACTCCGGAACCGAGAAGTTCGACGCCACCGTCGAGGCAGTTGCGCGGCTTAGCGTGGATCCCCGCAAAGCCGATCAGATGGTCAGGGGCACCGTGAACCTGCCGCACGGCACGGGCAAGACCGCGCGGGTGCTGGTCTTCGCCGCCGGCGAGAAGGCCGAGCAGGCCCGGGCAGCCGGGGCGGACTTCGTCGGCAGCGACGACATGATCGAGAAGGTCGCCGGAGGTTGGACCGACTTCGACGCGGCTGTCGCGACCCCGGACATGATGGGCAAGGTCGGCCGGTTGGGCAAGGTTCTGGGCCCCCGCGGTCTGATGCCGAACCCCAAGACCGGCACGGTGACGATGGACGTCGCCAAGGCCGTCGAGGAGATCAAGGGCGGCAAGATCGAGTTCCGCGTCGACAAGCATGCGAACTTGCACTTCATCGTGGGCAAGAAGTCGTTCACCGCAGAACAGCTGGCCGAGAACTACACGGCGGCCTTGGACGAGATCCTGCGGCTGAAGCCGTCGAGTTCCAAGGGCCGCTACATCAAGAAGATCGTGGTGAGTTCGACCATGGGACCCGGGATCCCGGTGGAGCCGGCCCGGGCCCGCGAATCCGCGGGCGACCAGGCCTGACGTTGCCAGCGGTTCCCCGGTGGGCGGGTGCTCTTTCGAGTCGGGATGCGAGCGCCGAGTCGGACTGCGAAGTCGCCCAGGACGCGCGCCGGTGCCTGCCACTGGTGATCCGGTGACTGCATCTGGTGATGAGGGCTGGGGATCCGTCATGCCCGCTTGGCCCCGAGTACCGTGGAATCAGAGTTCCTGCGTCAGGAGGACGCCATGAAGTCGTTCCACGCCCTGGTGGCCGGCATCGTCGCGGCTGGGTTGATGGCCCTGCCGGCAGGCGCTGTCGCTGCCGACCCGCCGCCGAACAACAACCGCGCCGATGCGATCCGAGTCACCCCGCCACAAACGGTCACCGGGACATTGGTCGGGGCGACCCTCGAGCCGGTCGGGGACGAGAGCGAATGTGGCGACACTGACGGTTCGGTCTGGTATCGGTTCACCGCCCCCAAGGACGGCGTCATCATCCAGCTCGACGCCAACGGCGAGATGGACGCCACCGTGGACGTCTTCGAGCGCACCCGGTCTCGCTATGACTGGTTCGACTGCACCTCGACGGACAAGAAAGGCATTGCCACACTCGACACCGGCGGCTGGGAATCCGGCGCTGAATACGCGATCCGGATCGGCAATGAGACCGGTTCTGTCGCCAATACGTTCACGCTGCGGGTCCTGATCCCCGCTCAGCCACCTCGCCCCCCCGGCAAGAAACTCCCCGCGAACGGCGCCAAGGGCTCTGTCGACCGCCTGGTCGATCCGGGCAACGCCTACTGGAAACGCCTCAACGAGGGGCGCACCACCAAGATGTACCTCGGTGGCCAGTACTGCACGTCGCTGAGTGTCTACCGTCCCGGAACCAAGTCGTTCTCCAGCCAGCCGGTCCTGCGCAGCAAGTGCGGCGGGTACAGACTGTTCACCCCCGACGAGTCCGGTCGCTACGTCTTCCTGGTCGAAGCCGGGCGCAGCCGGGACGTGCAGCGGTATCGACTTCAGGTCGAGCGCGCCCGAGCGGACGACACCGTTCCGGGGATCTTCATCCGCAACCACGCCAAGGTCAAAGGCCACGTCAATGGGGGCATCGACTCCGTCGATCTCTACCGTTTCGACGTCACCCGCCGCAGTGAGTTGACCCTGCGGGTCAGTGGGGGACCCGATCTTGAGTTGCGCAGCGACGGCGGCAGTTATCTCGGTGGTGGGTCCACCATCGACCGTGTGGTCCGGCCCGGACGGTTCTTCGTCGCTGTCGAAGGCCAGGGCAAATACCAGTTGTCCCGCGTTTCGCGCGCGGTGACGAAGTCGTCCCTGCGTTTCAACGGCAACCGCAAGGCCGCAGTGCGCCCGGGGTCGACCGCGCGCCTGCAGATGAACGTCCGTCCCGGCGTGTCCGGGCGTGGGGTCATCGTGGTGGAGCGCCTCGATCCGATCGCCGGATGGCAGTTCCTGCGCCGGTATCGCGTGTCCGTCAACGGCGGGGACGCCACCGTGTCCTTCCGTCCCCCGAGCGTGGGACGGTACCGCGCGGAAGGTGAGTTCCTGAAGAACCGCGACGCCGCGGGCAGCGAGACCGGAGTTGCGAAACTCCAGGTGCGCGGTCCACTCGTCGAGTGAGACGGCCGCCGTTTTGACCCGAGCGCGGATCACCGCGTACCCTGGCCGGGCCGTAGACCGCTGGTGTCGAAAGACGTAAATGCCTCCCGAGGTAGCCCGCGCAGGTGATGACCGGGAACCCGATCGGATCCCACCCTCTCCTCGCGCGCCGGCGGTCCCACCAGAAGGGACCCGACGAATGTCGCGCAGCTCCAAGACCAAAGCAGTCGCGGAACTCACCGAGCAGTTCCGCAACTCGTCCGGCGCCGTCCTCACCGAGTATCGAGGCCTGACCGTGGCGCAGCTGCGGGAACTGCGCACGGCCCTGCGCGGCAATGCCGACTACACCATCGTCAAGAACACCCTGACGAAACTCGCCGCGCGGGATGCCGGTGTCGAGGGCTTCGAGGAACTGCTCTCCGGGCCGTCCGCGATCGCTTTCGTGACCGGCGATGTCGTCGAAGCAGCCAAGGGCCTGAAGAACTTCGGCAAGGATCACCCCGCGTTGGTCGTCAAGGGCGGCTTCGTTGATGGCAAGACGGTCACTCCGGAAGAACTGAAGACGCTGGCGGATCTTGAATCGCGCGACGTCCTGCTCGCCAAGTTGGCCGGAGGGATGAAGGCCTCCCTCAACCAGGCTGCAGCCCTGTTCAACGCCCCACTGTCGCAAGCGGTCCGCACTATCGAGGCGCTGCGCGTCAAGGCCGAGGCCGATCCCGCAGTCCTGGCCGGAGGCGCCGGATCGCCTGCCCCGGAGGAAGCGGCGGCCAAAGCCACCGCGGATGATTCTTCGGCTGACGACACCGAGTCGTCCGCCGATGCCGAGGCTCCGGCCGAGGCGCCCGCCGAACCGGCAGCACAGGCTGCCGCGGAGGCATCGCAGGAGGGCTGACGCCCTGACCCACCCACCGTCCCCCGACGGCCCGTCAAGGAGTCCGGCCCAGCCGGAGCAAACGAAAGGAACGCCACCATGGCGAAGCTCAGCACCGAGGAACTGCTGGATGCCTTCAAGGAGATGACTCTCCTGGAGCTCAGCGAGTTCGTGAAGCAGTTCGAAGAGACCTTCGAGGTCACCGCAGCCGCTCCCGTCGCGGTCGCAGCCGCGGGCGCCCCAGCGGCGGCCGGTGGCGGGGAGGCCGCCGCCGCCGAGCAGGACGAGTTCGATGTCGTCTTGGAGTCGGCCGGCGACAAGAAGATTCAGGTCATCAAGGAGGTCCGCAGTCTCACCGACCTGGGCCTCAAGGAGGCCAAGGACCTGGTCGAGGGCGCACCCAAGCCCGTCCTGGAGAAGGTCAACAAGGAGGCCGCAGACAAGGCCAAGGAGGCTCTCGAGGCCGCTGGAGCCACGGTCACCGTCAAGTGATCCCACGCTGACCGCTTCGGTCAGCACGGAAGGGGCAGTCGCCGGTGCGGCTGCCCCTTTCGCTTGTCGCGATCCGCTCACCTTGCCGCTCTTGTCCACCGTTCGGGGTTTCGCCTTGACTCATTGGGGTGGGATGGCCATGATCGGGTCAGGTTTCGCGCCGGGGGCGCGGCTCAGCAGGGTGTTGTGTGATTCTCAACACCCCCATAGACATGCGCCCACTTCCTCTGTAGTGTTGGGGGTTGCGTCTCCTATCAAATGAACCCCCGCTCATCAGCGTGTCTTGAGCCGCGCAGGACACCCGGATGATCGGAGCACTCAGTGAGCCCACGGGCCACTGCGGTGGACGGTGTGGGTAGAGGCGAACTGACAATCAGCGCGTTGCTCGGGAAGGACCCTTCTTGACCGCCTCGACTCCGTCGAATCTCACCAACTCCAACCTCCCCGGATCCGGACGTGTCTCGTTCGCCCGGATCCACGAACCGCTCGAAGTCCCCGATTTGCTGAGTCTGCAGATCGACTCGTTCGACTGGTTGATCGGCAACGAGCACTGGCAAGCCCGGGTCGATGCCGCCAAGGCCGGGGGACGCGATGACGTCCCTTTGAAGTCCGGCATGGAAGAGGTCTTCGAGGAACTCGGCGAGATCAAGGACAACCAGGACACCATGTCCCTGTCCTTCAAGGACTTCCACTTCGAGCCCCCCAAGGCCTCCGTCGACGAGTGCCGCGAAAAGGACCTCACCTACGCTGCCCCGCTGTTCGTGACGGCGACCTTCGAGAACCGCACCACCGACGTCAGCATGAGCCAGACCGTCTTCATGGGTGACTACCCGCTCATGACCGACAAGGGCACTTTCATCATCAACGGCACCGAGCGTGTCGTGGTGTCCCAGCTCGTCCGCTCGCCAGGCGTCTATTTCGAGAAGTCCGTCGACAAGACCACCGACAAGGACGTCTTCGTTGCTCGCGTGATCCCCAGCCGGGGTGCCTGGCTGGAGTTCGAGATCGACAAGAAGGACATCGTCAGCGTCCGTCTCGACCGGAAGCGCAAGCAGCCGGCCACCATCCTCCTGAAGGCCCGCGGCTGGACGGCCGAGCAGATCGCGGAGCGGTTCGGCCAGTACGAGTCGGTCATGCAGACCCTCGAGAAGGACCACGTCACTACGCAGGACGAGGCGCTGCTCGACATCTACCGCAAGATGCGACCCGGTGAACCCCCGACCGTCGACGCGGGGCGCAACCTGCTCGAGAACTACTACTTCAACCCCAAGCGCTACGACCTGGCCAAAGTCGGTCGCTACAAGGTCGATAAGAAGCTCGGGCTGGAGCTCCCACTGTCCGAGGTCGTCCTGACCGACGAGGACGTCGTCGCCACCATCGAGTACCTCGCCGCCCTGCATGCCGGCAAGGAGACCCTCGAGTCGCCGCGGGGCGAGATCCCCGTCGAGACCGACGACATCGATCACTTCGGCAACCGGCGGCTTCGCACGGTCGGCGAGCTCATCCAGAACCAGATCCGTACGGGTCTCACTCGGATGGCCCGCCTGGTCGGCGAGAAGATGGGCACCTCGGACGTCGAGGCCATCACGCCGCAGTCGCTGATCAAGATCACGCCGTTGGCTGCCGCGATCAAGGAGTTCTTCGGAACCTCCCAGTTGTCGCAGTTCATGGACCAGACCAACCCGCTCGCGGGTCTGACCCACAAGCGCCGCCTGTCGGCGCTGGGCCCCGGTGGCCTGTCCCGCGAACGCGCGGGCTTCGAGGTCCGTGACGTTCACCCGTCGCACTACGGCCGCATGTGCCCGATCGAGACTCCGGAAGGTCCGAACATCGGCCTGATCGGCTCGCTGGCCACCTACGGTCGGGTGAATCCCTTCGGGTTCGTCGAGACCCCATACCGCCGCGTTGAGAACGGCATCGTGACCGACATGGTCGACTACCTCTCGGCTGACGAGGAGGATCGCCATGTCATCGCGCAGGCCAACTCCGCACTGAACCCCGACGGTACGTTCGTCGAGGACCGCGTCCTGGTGCGCCGCAAGGGTGGCGAGGTCGATTACGTCCCGGGCAACGAGGTCGACTACGTCGACGTGTCGCCACGACAGATGGTGTCCGTCGCCACGGCCATGATCCCGTTCCTCGAGCACGACGACGCCAACCGCGCCCTCATGGGATCCAACATGCAGCGTCAGGCGGTTCCGCTGCTGCGGGCCGAGGCGCCGCTGGTCGGGACCGGAATGGAGTTCCGCGCGGCGAAGGACGCCGGCGATGTCGTCGTGGCCGAGGAGGCCGGCGATGTCATCGAGGTGTCTGCCGACCTGATCTCGGTCCAGTCCGAGGACGGCTCCATCCGCGACTACCGGTTGCACAAGTTCCGTCGCTCGAATCAGGGCACGTCGTACAACCAGCGTCCGATCGTCGAGGTGGGACAGCGGGTCGAGGCCGACCAGGTCATCGCCGATGGGCCTTCGACCGACAACGGCGAACTGGCACTCGGGAAGAACCTGCTCGTGGCATTCATGCCCTGGGAGGGTCACAACTACGAGGACGCGATCATCCTGTCCGAGCGGCTCGTTCGCGACGACGTGTTGTCCAGCATCCACATCGAAGAGCACGAGGTCGACGCCCGCGACACCAAACTGGGTCCCGAGGAGATCACCCGCGACATCCCCAACCTGTCCGAGGAAGCCTTGGCCGAACTCGATGAGCGGGGCATCGTTCGGGTGGGCGCCGACGTCCAGTCCGGTGACATCCTGGTCGGCAAGACCACTCCGAAGGGCGAGACCGAACTCACCCCCGAAGAGCGACTCCTGCGGGCCATCTTCGGAGAGAAGGCCAAGGAGGTCCGCGACACCTCGCTGCGCGTCCCGCACGGCGAGAGTGGCAAGGTCATCGGCACCCGCATTTTCGACCGCGACGAGGGCGACGAGTTGCCCCCCGGCGTCAACCAGATGGTGCGTGTGTATGTGGCGCAGAAGCGCAAGATCACCGAAGGCGACAAGCTTGCGGGTCGGCACGGCAACAAGGGTGTGATCGCCAAGATCCTCCCGATCGAGGACATGCCGTTCCTCGAGGACGGCACTCCCGTCGATGTCGTGCTCAACCCGCTGGGCGTGCCGCGTCGGATGAACCTGGGCCAGATCCTCGAAACGCACCTGGGTTGGGTGGCCAAGTCAGGCTGGGACGTTCCGTCGAGTGATCCGCGGGTGGCAGCGCTGCCGGAAGGCACACGCTCCGCGCCTCCCGGTTCGAACGTCGCCACCCCTGTGTTCGACGGTGCCCGAGAGGATGCGTTGTCCGCGCTGATGGAGCACGCCCGTCCCGACGAGGACGGCCAGGTGCTGGTCGATTCCGGTGGCAAGGCCCGACTGTTCGACGGCCGCTCCGGAGATCCGTACCCCGAGCCGGTATCGGTCGGATACATCTACATCCTCAAGTTGTTGCACTTGGTGGACGACAAGATCCACGCCCGGTCCACGGGTCCGTACTCGATGATCACCCAGCAGCCTCTGGGCGGTAAGGCGCAGTTCGGCGGGCAACGGTTCGGAGAGATGGAGGTGTGGGCGCTCGAGGCCTACGGTGCGGCCTACGCGCTGCAGGAGTTGCTCACCATCAAGTCCGACGACACGCACGGCCGCGTCAAGGTTTACGAGGCGATCGTCAAGGGCGAGAACATCCCCGAACCCGGGATCCCCGAGTCATTCAAGGTGCTCGTCAAGGAAATGCAGTCGCTGTGCCTCAACGTCGAGGTGCTGTCCAGCGACGGTGTCGCCATCGAGATGAAGGAGTCCGACGAGGACCTCTTCCGAACCGCGGAAGAGCTGGGCATCGATCTGTCCCGGCGCGAACCGAGTTCGGTCGAGGAAGTCTGACCGTCGTGACCGGGGCCCAACGGCCCCGGTCACCCCAACAGCTGAATCACATCCACGAGCAAGAGAAGGAACCACGAAGTGCTCGACGTCAACTTCTTCGACCAGTTGCAGATCGGTCTGGCGACCGCAGAGGACATCCGGACCTGGTCGCATGGCGAGGTCAAGAAACCCGAGACCATCAACTACCGCACCCTGAAGCCGGAACGCGACGGCTTGTTCTGCGAGAAGATCTTCGGTCCCACCCGGGACTGGGAGTGCTACTGCGGCAAGTACAAGCGCGTGAGGTTCAAGGGCATCATCTGCGAGCGCTGCGGCGTCGAGGTCACCCGCGCCAAAGTGCGCCGTGAGCGCATGGGCCATATCGAACTCGCAGCACCCGTGACGCACATCTGGTACTTCAAGGGGGTCCCGTCACGGCTGGGCTACCTGCTCGATCTGGCGCCGAAGGACCTCGAGAAGGTCATCTACTTCGCCGCGCACATGATCACCGAGGTCGACGAGGACGGTCGGCACAAGCAACTGCCGTCCCTGGAGGCCCGCCTCGGCGAGGAGATCGCCCGCATCGAGCAGCGCCGCGACAACGACATCAACACCCGTATGGCCAAGCTTGAAGAGGACCTCGCCGCGCTCGAAGCCGAGGGTGCGAAGTCCGACGCCAAGCGCAAGGTCAAGGACGCCGCCGAACGTGAGATGAAGCAGTTGCGCAAGCGCAACGACGACCGTATCGACTTCTTGAAGCGGGTCTTCGACCGGTTCCGCACCTTGAAGGTCCAAGACCTCGAGGGCGACGAGATGCTGTATCGCGAGATGGACGACCGCTACGGCAAGTGGTTCAAGGGCGACATGGGTGCCGCGGCGATCAAGCGCCGGTTGGAGACCTTCGACCTCGAGGCCGAGGCCGAGCAGTTGCGCGAAGTCGTGCGCAGCGGCACGGGCGCGAAGAAGACTCGTGCGTTGAAGCGGCTGAAGGTCGTGTCGGCGTTCTTGAACACCACCAACTCACCGTTGGGCATGGTCCTCGACGCGGTACCGGTGATCCCGCCGGACCTGCGCCCGATGGTCCAGCTCGACGGTGGCCGGTTCGCCACTTCCGATCTCAACGACCTGTACCGGCGGGTGATCAACCGCAACAACCGGTTGAAGCGGCTGATCGATCTCGGTGCGCCCGAGATCATCGTCAACAACGAGAAGCGCATGCTGCAGGAAGCCGTCGACGCGCTGTTCGACAACGGCCGCCGCGGCCGACCCGTCACCGGGCCCGGCAACCGCGCGCTGAAGTCGCTGTCCGACATGCTCAAGGGCAAGCAGGGGCGATTCCGTCAGAACCTGCTCGGCAAGCGGGTGGACTACTCGGGGCGTTCGGTCATCGTGGTGGGCCCGCAGTTGCAGCTGCATCAGTGCGGCCTGCCCAAGCAGATGGCGCTGGAACTGTTCAAGCCGTTCGTCATGAAGCGCCTGGTCGAACTGGGTCATTCCCAGAACATCAAGGCGGCCAAGCGCCGCGTCGAGCGCGCGCCGGGTGGCGGTCACGCCTACGCCGACGTGTGGGCGGTGCTCGAGGAGGTCATCGCCGAGCATCCGGTGCTGCTCAACCGCGCGCCGACGTTGCACCGCCTGGGTATCCAGGCGTTCGAGCCGCAGTTGATCGAGGGCAAGGCCATCCAGATCCACCCGTTGGTGTGTACCGCGTTCAACGCGGACTTCGACGGCGACCAGATGGCGGTGCACTTGCCGTTGTCTCCGGAGGCGCAGGCCGAGGCGCGCATCCTGATGCTGTCGTCGAACAACATTTTGTCGCCGGCCAACGGCCGTCCGATCACCACCCCGACGCAGGACATGGTGCTGGGCATCTTCTTCCTGACCGGCATCGAGGAAGGCGCCAAGGGCGAAGGCGGAGCCTACGCGGCGCCTGCCGAGGCGTTGATGGCGTACGACCTGGGTGACCTGTCGCTGCAGGCGAGGATCAAACTGCGGATGTTCGACGGGCAGCCGCCGGCTGAGGTGGAGTTGCCCGAGGATTGGCAGCCGGGTGACGGCTACATCGTGGACACCACGCTGGGCCGGGCGCTGTTCAACGAGGCGCTGCCGAGTGACTATCCGTATGTCAACCAGCAGGTCGACAAGAAGGTCCTCGGCGAGTCTGGTCAATCGGTTGTCCGAGCGGTACATGAAGATCGACATCGCCGAGACGCTGGACCGACTCAAGGAGTTGGGCTTCCACTGGGCGACCCGTTCAGGTGTGACGATCTCGATCGACGATGTCGTCTCGCCACCGAAGAAGCGGCAGATCATCGACGAGGCCGAGGCCAAGGCGACGAAGATCGATGCGAAGGTCGCCATCGGTGGCATGACGGATCAGGAGCGTCGCGACGAACTGATCAAGATCTGGACGCGCGCGACCGAAGACGTCGACCGTGCGATGCGTGAGAACCTGCCCGCTGACAACTCGATCGCCGAGATGGTGATCTCGGGTGCTGGTGGCAACTACAGCCAGATCCGTCAGATCGCCGGTATGCGTGGCCTGGTCGCCAACCCCAAGGGTGAGACGATCCCACGTCCGATCAAGGCGAACTTCCGTGAGGGCTTGTCGGTGTTGGAGTACTTCATCTCCACCCACGGTGCTCGTAAGGGTTTGGCCGACACGGCGCTGCGGACCGCGGACTCCGGGTATCTGACCCGCCGTCTGGTGGACGTGTCGCAGGACCTGATCGTGCGCGACATCGACTGCGGTACCAAGGTCGGTCTCGAGATGACCATCGGTGAACCTGACTCCGAAGGTGTGCTGCAGGTCGCCGAGAACGTCGACACTTCGGTCGCCTCACGGGTGTTGGCTCGTGATGTCGAGGTCGACGGCACTGTCGTGGTCCCGGCCGGTTCCGAGATCAGCATGCCGATGATCCGGGATCTGGTCGCCAACGGTGTGGCCTCGATCCGGGTGCGTTCGGTGATGCACTGCAAGAGCATCAAGGGCATCTGCGCGGTGTGCTACGGCCAGAGCCTGGCCAGTGGTCACCTGGTCGATGTCGGCGAGGCTGTCGGCATCGTCGCCGCGCAGTCCATCGGTGAACCCGGCACCCAGTTGACGATGCGCACCTTCCACACCGGTGGTGTGGCTGGTGAGGACATCACGCAGGGCCTGCCGCGTGTGGTCGAGTTGTTCGAGGCGCGTACCCCCAAGGGTCACGCCCCGATCTCCGAGGCCAGCGGTGTGGTCGAGGTGCGCGACACCGAGAAGACCCGCAAGATCGTCGTCGCTCCCGACGGCGATCAGCCCGAGGTCGCCCAAGGTGTGTCGAAGCGCTCCGATCTGCTGGTCGAAGACGGCGAACATGTGCCGGTCGGTACCCAGCTGGTCAAGGGTGTCATCGACCCCAAGCAGGTGCTGCGTGTGCTGGGGCAGCGTCAGGCCCAGAAGTTCCTCGTCGATGAGGTGCAGAAGGTCTACCGCAGCCAGGGTGTGTCGATCCACGACAAGCACATCGAGGTCATCGTTCGTCAGATGCTGCGCCGGATCACGATCATCGACTCGGGGGACTCGCAGTTCCTCGCCGGTGAACTGGTCGACCGCGGCATCTTCGAAAACGAGAACCGTCGCGTGCAGGAAGAAGGCGGCCAGCCTGCCTCCGGCCGCCCGGAACTGATGGGTATCACCAAGGCGTCGCTGGCCACGGAGTCGTGGCTGTCCGCGGCGTCGTTCCAGGAGACCACTCGCGTGTTGACGGACGCGGCCATCCAGGCCAAGACCGACAACCTGATGGGGCTGAAGGAGAACGTCATCCTCGGCAAGCTCATCCCGGCCGGCACCGGCATGCCGCAGTACCGGCACATCCGGGTCGACCCGACTGAGGAAGCCAAGGAAGCCATGTACCCGTCGTTCACCACCTACGACGAACTCACCTACACCGAAGGTTTCGGTGAGAGCACAGGTGAGTCCGTCGCACTGGAGGAGTTCGACACGCGGGGCTACTACCCGAACTGACCGCTATCTCAACCTCGATCGGGCCGTCGAACTCAACAGTTCGGCGGCCCGATCGCTGTCCGGAGGCCACCGCCGGTTTCACGCTTTCTAGTTCGGGCGTCACCGGTGCGACTCCGCCCCCTCGGAGAACTAGGCTGCGCGTGTTCGGGAACGGGTCGACCAGAAGAGGTGCGCCGTGGCCGTAAGACGGACGAAGACGTTGGCAGCGGTGATCGTGGCTGGTGCGCTTGCCGCTGTCGGGTTGCCGGGAATCGCTCATGCCGCATCGGGGGATGCGGTGGTCACACTGCGCACCGTCCGGGTCAGCGAGCCGGACAACCCGACCGTGGCGATCGTGCCGTTCACGGATGCGATCTACAGCGACTGTTCCGAGACGACATCATCGGACTGCATGGATGTGGGCGGTGTCCCCTACCACTACCGCATCGGGGAGATCGAGGTCACCGTCGAGCAGTGGGTGAAGTTCCTCAACCGGACTGATCCCAAGGGCCGGTACCGGGCCAACATGTACGTCACCAGCGAAGGGTCCGAGCAGTGGCCGCGTTTCGGGCAGGTGAACCGCAATCGCAAGGCCCGCGAGGGTCATCGGTACTCGGTGACCTACCCGGAATGGAAAGACAAGCCCTATGGGTTCGCGACGTTCCCGCGGGCGGCGCGGTTCGCCAACGCCTTGACCAATGGGGATGTGTTGTCGAAGAAGGCAGTGGAATCGGATGGGTTCACCGTCACCACTTACCGGGTCCGACTGGGCACCAGAGTCGACTCCGGTATGTACAACCTGAAGAATCGCGCTGCCACTCGAACGAAGAAGAACGGGTTCGTGATTCCCAGCCAGGACGAGTGGATCAAGGCGGCGTACTACGACACCTCAGGCGGGGGAACGTTGTCGTACTGGAAGTACCCGACCAACCCGGGCACTTTCGGCGAAGGGGAGAGCGACGGCCCCGAGCAAGCAGTGCTGAATCCCGATAACGGGAGCGTCACGAACAGCGCCACCCAACCGCTGTCGATCTTCCACGCCTCCGGCGAGACCGCGCCGAACTGGTGTCCCGCTCAGGTGTCGCAGACGGACTGCGAGACGGTCAACCCGTTCGGACTCGATGAAACGGCCTACCAAACGGCGTTCCAGGGCAGCCTCGGCAGTGTCGGACAAGCGGGCACGCGATCCCCGTGGGGCACACTCGATCAGGGGGGTAACGCCGTCGAATGGACCGACACCATCACGCCGCCGCCCTTCGGTTTCCCCGGGGAGCGGGTGTGGCGGCGGCTGCACGGCGGCGTGCCCAATGCGCCTGCCTACCAGCTGTGGATCAGTGCGGTCGGGTTGCAGCCGCAGGACAACACGTTCTACAACCGCACCTACCCGTGGCTGGGATTCCGCATCGGAGTCATCGGAAACCCGAAGTAGCGCCATGGCGCAGCGCGGCCTGCGCAGGGAAGTCGCCTGCCGATTCGACCGCGTACGCTGCGGGAGTGACTGAAACCACTCCTCTCATCCCGCGTGACGCGCTCTACGGCAACCCGGAACGGGCGGATGTCAAGATCAGCCCGGACGGTGCCCACCTCAGTTGGCTCGCACCTCGCGATGGGGTCCTCAACGTGTTCGTCGCCCCGGTGGCGGATCCGGCTCAGGCTGCGCCCGTCACATCTGACACAACGCGGGGTATCCGTGCTCACGAGTGGGCCTACACCGGCCGCCACATCCTGTTCCCGCAAGATGTCGGCGGTGATGAGAACTGGCACATCTACTCGGTCGATCTCGACACGGGTATGACGGTCGATCTGACCCCGTTCGAGCAGGTCGCCGCCACGATCATCATGACCAGTCCCGAGTACCCGCGCGAGGTCCTACTGGGAGTCAACAACCGGGTCGCCGAACTGCACGACATCGTGCGCGCCGACATCGTCACCGGTGAGCGGCAGACAGTGGTCGTCAATGAAGGGTTCGTGGACTTCGTCGGCAGGGAGGACTTCGCGGTGCCATTGGCGGCGGCGATGACACCCGACGGTGGAATGGTCGTGTGCAAGGACACCGACGGTGCCTATGAGCCCTTCCTGCAGATCCCGATGGAGGACACGCTCACGACGCATCCCTTCGGGTTCACGAAAGATGGAGACAGGTTCTACGCGCTCGACAGCCGCGGCCGAGACAAGGCTGCGCTCTTCCTCGTCGATCTCGACGGAGGGGGCACTGAGCTCGTCTTCGAAAGTGAGGTGGCCGACGTCCACGCGATCATGACCCACCCCACCGAGAAGACCGTCCAGGCAGTGGCCGTGAATCACCAACGAACCGAGTGGTTCCCGCTGGACGCAGAGGTGGCCGCAGACCTGCAGTACCTCGGTACCGTCGACCCCGGCGAAGTCACCGTCACCAGCCGAACCAAGGCGGACGACCGATGGATCGTTGCGTTCGTCACCGACGACGGCCCGGTGCGCTACTACCTCTTCGACCGCACCCAACGAAAGTGCGACTTCCTGTTCACCAACCGCTCCGACCTTGACGAATACCCGCTCACTCGAATGCACCCACTTGTCATCACCGCCCGCGACGGACGTGAGCTCGTGTCCTACCTGTCCCTGCCGCCCGATGCAGACCCTGACGGCACCGGTCGTCCGCAGACCCCGCTGCCCATGGTCCTCCTCGTTCACGGTGGGCCGTGGGCACGCGACGAGTGGGGCTTCAATCCCGAGCACCAACTTCTGGCCAACCGCGGATACGCCGTTCTGTCGGTCAACTACCGGGGGTCCACCGGCTTCGGCAAGGGATTCGTGAACGCCGGTAACAAGGAGTGGGGCGCTTCGATGCATGACGACCTACTCGACGCCGTCGACTGGGCAGTCACAGCGGGAGTGGCCCGACGAGATCGGGTAGCGATCTACGGTGGCAGCTATGGCGGATACGCGGCCTTGGCCGGACTGACGCTCACCCCTGACGTCTTCGCGTGCGGGGTCGACATCGTCGGTCCCTCGAATATCACCACACTCTTGGAGTCGATCCCCGCGTACTGGGAGCCCATGGTGCAGATGTTCAAGGACCGGGTGGGAGACTTCACGACCGACGAGGGTCGAGAGTTCCTGCTTTCGCGCTCCCCTCTCACCTTCGCGGATCGCATCGAGAGGCCATTGCTCATCGGGCAAGGCGCGAACGACCCTCGCGTCAAGCAGGCGGAGTCGGAACAGATCGTGTCCGCGATGAAGAGGCACGGCATACCGGTGACGTATGTCTTGTTCCCTGACGAGGGTCACGGATTCGCTGAGCCGGCCAACCGGCTCAGCTTTTTCGCCGTGACCGAGGCGTTCTTGGCTGAGCACTTAGGCGGCCGCTTCGAGCCGTTCGGGACGGTCTTCGAGAAGTCGAGTATCACGATCCCGGCCGGAGTCGATGACATTGCCGGACTCGCCACTGCACTCACTCCTCGCTGACTCCCGAGCCGACCTGGAAGAACGGGTCGGCCTTCTTGTGGGCGGCGGCTCGGCGCTCCAACTGTTGGCGCCGATGTTGGCTCTTGGCCGCCGTCGAAGCCGATGAGGTGATGATGCGGATGGCCAGCGTGATCACCGTGAACCCCAGCAACATCTGGCTGGTCACAACAAGTCGGGCGGTGTCGGTCGACGGGGTGATGTCGCCGAAGCCAACCGTGGCCAGAACGGTCACCGTGAAGTAGACAGCGGTCGTCTTGCTCAGCGGCTCCGTGAAACTCGCAGGATTGACCCCGCTCATGGCCACGTAGAGCCACGAGTAGACGAGGATGATCAGCGCCGCCATGATGACGACGAACAGCGACCCCTCGACGAACGGGCGTTTGGTGTTGCGCAATCGCAGCACCGCGCCCAGTGCCAACAAGATGTAGATCGTCAGGCTCACCGCGCCGAACGCGGCATACCCCCAAAGACCCAGATCGCCGGCTTCGGTGGGTTCGGGAGCAGCCATGTACAGCCATGTCATGGCCGCCAGCGCGACAATGCTCAGCGCGATCGCCGTCACGATATGGCCCGCCACCTTGAGTCCCAGTAGTTCGCGTCGGCGTCGCTCAATCATGCGGCCCACGATCGCAGACCGCGGGGGCTGGACCTCGGAAGCGACGCGGAGACACGCAATGTCGTGATGTAGCCGAAGTCGCACTGAACCCCGAGGTCGCACTGAACCCCGAGGTCGCAGGGAACCCGAGAGGGGTCCCCGGGTGGCGGCGACAAGTCCCCAGTGTGGCGGCGGGAAGTGGGGCGTGAGCGACCATAGTGGGGTGTCGCTTGCCTTCTACGCCCTGGTGGCCCTGATCCTCCTGCTGTTCGCAACGGTCGCAGCGACCATGGTCGCCCGGATGGTGTTACGGCGCCGGGTCAAGAAGGCGGAACGTGACCTGCCGGAGGCCCGGTTCTCCGGGCCCGCAGTCCTTGTGGGCACGAGCGTGTCGGACGACCTGTCCGGGGTCGGGGCGTTGGCCCTGACAGATTCCCGACTGGTGTTCGTGGTCGGCGCCACCGGATTCCTGCTGGATATCCCCCTTGCCCGCGCGCAGGCATGGGAGTACCGCACGAAACCCACCGACCGTCGTGCCGCCCTGCGGGTGGAGTGGGACGGCAATGCCGCCGTCTTCGATGTCCACAAACCAGGGCTCCAGGATTGGCTGGAGCGTCTCCCTACCGGGTCTCAGCCTTGAGTCATAGCCTTGATCTGTGACAGTGGGTGTGGGCGCTCTGGGAGTCGCTATTCGGTGGCGGCTGCTCACGCCTCGGAGTGGGAACCGACGAAAGGGCGTCCCGTTGGGGCGCTAGATTCACGGTCATGGAAGCCGTAATCACCACTGGCTCCGGCGGACCCCGAGGTCTTGCGCGTCGACGCTGTCCCTGACCCGCAAGCAAGTGCCGACGAGATCCTGCTTGCTGTCGCGGCCGCCGGGGTCAACCGGGCCGACCTTCTGCAGCGGCAGGGCTTCTATCCGCCACCCGCCGGTGCCTCGCCGATCCTCGGACTCGAATGCAGCGGTCGGGTCCGCTCCGGCGCCGGTCCGTGGCGGCCCGGTACCCCCGTGTGCGCACTGCTCACCGGTGGCGGGTACGCGCAGCGGGTCTCGGTACCGGTGGGGCAGGTGATGCCACTGCCCGACGGCATCGATCTCATCTCGGCCGCCGGGCTGCCGGAGGTCGCGTGCACGGTCTACTCGAACCTCGCGATGGTGGCTGGGCTACAGGTGGGGGAGTGGGTCCTGATCCATGGCGGGACAGGGGGGATAGGCACCTTCGCCATCCAATGGGCGCGCGCAATCGGCGCCCGGGTGGCGGTCACCGCCGGCAGTGCCGCAAAACTGGCTCGCTGCGCCGAGTTGGGTGCCGAGGTGCTCATCGACTATCGCGAGCAGGACTTCACCGCCGAGATGAAGAAAGCCACCGACGGTCGTGGCGCCGATGTCATCCTCGATGTCATGGGGGCGAAGTACCTTGGTGCCAACCTCGCCGCCCTGGCAGTCGGGGGTCGTCTCGTGGTCATCGGCCTGCAGGGCGGAATCAAGGCCGAACTCAACCTCAACAAACTGCTGATGAAGCGGGCATCGATCATGGCCACCTCCCTGCGCTCCCGGCCGGCCGAGGAGAAAGCCGACATCTGCCGCAGGGTCGTGGCCGACGTCTGGCCGCTCATCGCCGCAGGGGAGATCCGGCCGGTGATCGACCGGGTGCTGCCACTGGCCGATGTCGCGGTTGCCCATCAGTTGATGGCAGACAGCGCCCATGTCGGAAAGATCCTGCTCACCGTCTGAAGCCGTCGAGGCATCGTCAGCCCCGGTCGAAGGGCGGAGCCGGTGCCCGGACTGCGTACGGTCCGAGACCGACCTCAGGGCAGGTAATACATCGGATTGGGCAAGAGGAATCCGCGGCGCAGGTGACCGTGCGACATGTCGCTCACCTGGTCCCCGATGCTGGCGACGATCCGGTATCCGCGAGCCTGGATGTGCGCGCGGGCCATCGCCTTGAAGCGGGCAGCGGGCAGGTCGGCCGTGCGGGTATCACGCAGGATCAGGAATCGCCAACCGTCGATGCCCCGCAGCCTGAGGCATCGCCGCGTGGCAGCCCGCTGGTCACCAGGACGACCAGCCACCAGTGCGACGGGAACGCCGTCGTGCTGCAACCGCCGGAACAGCCGACGGACCGGGCGGTTTGCTGGGGTCCGGCATTGCTCGACCCATCGCGTCTGTCGGGCGTCGTCATAGGAAAAGGCGGGATGGTTGCCCGCGTACAGTTCGAAGTTGTTCAGCAGGGTGTCATCGATGTCGAAGACCACCAGGTCCCGGCAGCCACCGGCCCCGGGGAAGCCCCGCCCACTCATGGCGCACCGGGTCCCGATGTCCTGACGGATGGCCCTGGCCGCGGCCGAAGCGATCTGTCGCTGCAGGCGCCGGACCCGCCCGGATCGATACAGGTTCTCGATCTGGGCGGCGAATCCGGGACCCGCGTCGTACGGCTCAGTGGACCCCAACGACGGCAGATTCTGAGTCGTCCACACGAGCGGGCGCCCGGCGGCAACCGCACCCGGGTCCAGCGGCACGACGGTTGCCTCGGCGGAGGACAGCACGGTCAGGGACAGGGCCAAGCAGGACACGATCACCTCAGCCGGCCGGAACCTCACGCCCCCTTCCTGCTGCGCGGACTCGGCTGGTCAGGCTGCTCGAGTCGTTCCCTTTCGTGCGTCCTCATCGCCATGCCGCCATCTTCTCCGATTCACCGGGCCGGGTCGGCGCCCGCCCTCCATCGGTTGCCGGGTGTGCTCGTGTCTGCCACCGTGTGGACGTGGTCAGCTGGCGTGACTTCGAATCGGATGCCCCCGACATGGCCGAGCAGGTGAGAGCCGCGTTCGCGGTGCGCAAACACTGCACCCTGGCGACCCTGCGGCGGGACGGAGCTCCTCGGATCAGTGGTACCGAGGTCGAGTTCGACGGCGGCGATGTGTTCCTCGGCATGATGGCCGGTTCAATGAAACTTCGTGATGTGTTGGGGGACCCCCGAGTGGCCGTGCACAGTCCCACGGTCGACCCGGAGAGCGAGACTCAATGGATGGGTGAGGCGAAGTTCTCGGGCCGTGCGCAGCCGGTGGCGACCCCCGAGGGCTATCCCGCGGGCGGCGGGCGGTTCCGCATCGAACTCACCAGCGTGGTGTTCACCGGTCTCAGCGAGGACGCGCAGGCGCTGCGGATCCAGCTGTGGCGCCCGGACATCGGTCGGGAGACCATGCTGCGCGGTTGAGGCTCGGGGGTACAGGTTGCGCGTCAAGATCGGCGGGTAGATCGGCGGGTCGGTGGGCCCTGAGGGGCCGCTTTGACCGAAGCGGGCATCGTTGGCTATGGTTGGAAGCCGTGCCTGGCGTCCTGCCGAGCACGACTTCGGGACCACGTCAGTCGTTTGGGTCGCGAGTGGTACGGGCACACCGTACCCCGCGGGCGACAGACAGGCCCGGAGGTTCCACCACACGATTCGGATTCGCGTCGTGCTGCCGCCCGGCGGTGCGACACACCCGACCTCGGGGGTGGGGCAAATCGGACATCAGGTCCGGTGCGCCCGAGCACGACACGAAGCCGAGACTGGAGAACAGGTGCCCACAATCCAGCAGCTGGTCCGCAAGGGCCGCGAGGACAAGGTCGCGAAGAACAAGACGCCCGCGCTGAAGGGCAGCCCCCAGCGCCGTGGTGTCTGCACCCGCGTCTACACGACCACGCCGAAGAAGCCGAACTCGGCACTGCGCAAGGTCGCCCGTGTGCGCCTGTCCTCGGGCATCGAGGTCACCGCCTACATCCCCGGCGTGGGGCACAACCTGCAGGAGCACTCGATCGTGCTCGTCCGCGGTGGTCGTGTGAAGGACCTGCCCGGCGTGCGCTACAAGATCGTGCGTGGCTCGTTGGACACCCAGGGCGTCAAGAACCGCAAGCAGGCCCGCAGCCGCTACGGAGCGAAGAAGGAGAAGGGCTGATGCCTCGCAAAGGACCCGCCGAGAAGCGCCGCATCGTCGCCGATCCCGTCTACGACTCGCCCGCTGGTGACCCAGCTGGTCAACAAGGTGCTGCTCGACGGCAAGCGTTCGACCGCGCAGCGCATCGTGTACGGCGCACTCGAGGGCACCCGCGCCAAGACCGACGTCGATCCCGTGACCACCCTGCGCCGCGCCATCGACAACGTCAAGCCGACTCTCGAGGTCCGCTCCCGCCGGGTCGGCGGCGCCACCTACCAGGTCCCCGTCGAGGTGCGTCCAGGGCCGCTCCACGACGCTGGCCCTGCGCTGGCTCATCGGCTACTCGCGGCAGCGTCGCGAGCGCACCATGACCGAGCGCCTCATGAACGAGATCCTCGACGCGTCCAACGGCCTCGGCGCCGCGGTGAAGAAGCGCGAGGACACCCACAAGATGGCCGAAGCCAACAAGGCCTTCGCCCACTACCGCTGGTAATCCCAGACCACCAAGAGACTGACGGAGTAGCTGACGTGTCAACTGATCTGGCCGATGTCCGCAACATCGGGATCATGGCTCACATCGACGCCGGCAAGACCACGACGACTGAGCGGATCCTGTTCTACACGGGCATCAACTACAAGATCGGTGAGGTCCATGAGGGCGCAGCCACCATGGACTGGATGGAGCAGGAGCAGGAGCGCGGCATCACGATCACGTCGGCCGCGACGACCTGTCACTGGAACGACCACCAGATCAACATCATCGACACGCCCGGGCCACGTCGACTTCACCGTCGAGGTCGAGCGTTCGCTGCGGGTTCTCGACGGTGCCGTCGCGGTCTTCGACGGCGTTGCCGGTGTCGAGCCGCAGTCCGAGACCGTGTGGCGCCAGGCCGACCGCTACAACGTTCCCCGCATCTGCTTCGTCAACAAGCTGGACCGCACCGGCGCCGAGTTCTTCCGCTGCGTCGACATGATCGATCAAGCCGCCTGAACGCCACGTGCCGCTCGTCCTGCAGCTGCCGATCGGCGCCGAGACTCGACTTCCGCGGCGTCGTCGACCTGGTCCAGATGAAGGCCCTCGTCTGGCCCGAGGACACCAAGATGGGCGAGGACTACAACGTCGAGGAGATCCCCGAGCACCCACACCGAGATCGCCCAGCGAATGGCGCGACCGGCTGCTCGAGACGATCGGCGAGGCCGACGACGAGATGATGGAGAAGTACCTCGAAGGGCGAAGAGCCCACCGTCGCGGAACTCAAGGCGGCGATCCGTCGGGCCACGCTGGCCGATGCGCTCTGACGCCCGGTTCTGTGCGGGACGGCGTTCAAGAACAAGGGCGTGCAGCCCCTGCTGGACGCGGTCGTCGACTACCTGCCGTCACCGCTGGACGTCGGCGCCATCGAGGGTCACAAGGTTGGCGACGAAGAGGTCATCCTCACCCGCGAACCCAAGAGCGATGCGCCGCTTGTCGGCGCTTGGCGTTCAAGATCATGTCCGACCCGCACCTGGGCAAGTTGACCTACCTGCGCGTCTACTCCGGAACCCTGACCGGCGGGCAGCCACGTGCTCAACGCGAGCAAGGACAAGAAGGAGCGCATCGGCAAGATCTACCGGATGCACGCGAACAAGCGCGAGGAGATCGACTCGGTCGGCGCCGGCGAGATCGTCGCCGTCATGGGTCTGAAGATGACCACCACCGGCGAGACGCTGTGCGACCCGGGCAACCCCATCACGCTCGAGTCCATGACGTTCCCGGCGCCGGTCATCCACGTCGCGATCGAGCCGAAGACCAAGTCCGACCAGGACAAGCTCGCCACCGCGATCCAGCGGCTCGCCGAGGAGGATCCCACCTTCCAGGTGCGGACCGACGAGGAGACCGGCCAGACGATCATCGCGGGCATGGGCGAGCTGCACCTCGAGGTGCTGGTCGACCGCATGCGCCGCGAGTTCAAGGTCGAGGCCAACGTCGGCAAGCCGCAGGTCGCCTACCGCGAGACGATCACCAAGAAGGTCGACAAGGTCGAGTACACCCACAAGAAGCAGACCGGTGGCTCGGGCCAGTTCGGCCGCGTGATCATCGACCATCGAGCCGACCGGCGGCGAGGGCGACGGCGGCTACGAGTTCGCGAACAAGGTCACCGGCGGTCGCATCCCGCGCGAGTACATCCCCAGTGTCGACGCCGGTTGCCAGGACGCGATGGAGTTCGGCGTGCTCGCCGGCTACCCCATGGTGGACGTCAAAGTGACACTTGCTGGACGGCGCCTACCACGACGTGGACTCGTCGGAGTTGGCGTTCAAGATCGCCGGCTCGATGGCTTTCAAGGAAGGCCGCCCGCCGGGCCGGCCCGGTGCTGCTGGAGCCCATGATGGCCGTCGAGGTCACCACCCCCGAGGACTTCCTCGGCGAGGTGATCGGCGACCTGAACTCCCGCCGTGGCCTGGTCCAGTCCATGGACGAGCGAGCCGGGGCCCGAGTCGTCAAGGCCCTCGTCCCCTTGTCGGAGATGTTCGGTTACGTCGGCGACCTGCGCTCCAAGACGCAGGGCCGGGCCGCGTACTCGATGCAGTTCGACTCCTACAACCAGGTCCCCAACAGCGTCGCCGAGGAAATCATCGCCAAGGCCCGCGGGGAATGAATCTCCGGGCGGCCGCACCGGGCTGATTGGGTGATCCGAGACAACTGAACGACAACTGAACACCCCGTCGAGGGCGTAGACCGCCACCGATCGGGGCACAAGGACGAAGACAGCATCAGCCTGGCTCCAGTCCGGAAGAGGATCGGCCGGAAGTCATACAAGCGCACGAGGTCAAGGAGGACCCCAGTGGCGAAGGCGAAGTTCGAGCGGACCAAGCCGCACGTCAACATCGGCACCATCGGTCACATCGACCACGGTAAGACGACGCTGACCGCGGCCATCACCAAGGTTCTGCACGACAAGTACCCCGACATCAACCCGTTCACGCCGTTCGACGAGATCGACAAGGCTCCCGAGGAGCGGCAGCGCGGTATCACCATCTCGATCGCTCACGTCGAGTACCAGACCGAGGCGCGGCACTACGCCCACGTCGACTGCCCCGGTCACGCCGACTACATCAAGAACATGATCACGGGCGCCGCCCAGATGGACGGCGCGATCCTGGTCGTGGCCGCCACCGACGGCCCGATGCCGCAGACCAAGGAGCACGTGCTCCTGGCCCGCCAGGTCGGCGTGCCCGCGATCGTCGTCGCGCTCAACAAGTGCGACATGGTCGATGACGAGGAGATCCTCGAGCTCGTCGAGCTCGAGGTCCGCGAACTGCTCAGCGAGCTACGAGTTCCCCGGCGACGACATCCCCGTCATCAAGGTCGCCGCCTGCTCCCGCCCTGCAGGGCGACGAGAAGTGGGGCGAGTCGATCCTCGAACTGATGAACGCGGTGGACGAGTGCATCCCCACGCCCGAGCGCGAGATGGACAAGCCGTTCCTCATGCCTGATCGAGGACGTGTTCACGATCACCGGTCGCGGCACCGTCGTCACCGGTCGTATCGAGCGCGGCATCGTCAAGGTCAACGAAGAGGTCGAGATCGTCGGCATCCGTCCCGACTCGCAGCGCACGACAGTGACCGGCGTCGAGATGTTCCGGAAGCTGCTGGACGAGGGTCAGGCCGGCGAGAACGTCGGACTGCTCCTGCGTGGCACGAAGCGTGAAGACGTCGAGCGCGGCCAGGTTGTCGTCAAGCCCGGCACCACCACGCCCCACACCCAGTTCGAGGCGCAGGTCTACATCCTGTCCAAGGACGAGGGTGGCCGGCACACGCCGTTCTTCAACTCCTACCGGCCGCAGTTCTACTTCCGCACCACGGACGTGACCGGTGTGGTCACGCTGCCCGAGGACAAGGAGATGGTCATCCCCGGTGACGACACCGCGATGACCGTGCGAACTGATCCAGCCCGTCGCCATGGACGAGGGTCTGCGGTTCGCCATCCGCGAGGGTGGCCGCACCGTGGGCGCCGGCCAGGTGACCAAGGTCCTCGAGTAAGACCTCGTTCTGCCGGGTGGTGGCGCTCCACGTCACCACCCGGCACACGATCGAGCAGCGACTGAAAGTTGCTCCGGAACGGCGTCAGCCGTCCAGGGCAGCAACTGAATGAGTTCCAGAAGAGACTGAAGCAAAGGACACGCAGGCACATGGCGGAACAGAAGATCCGCATCCGGCTGAAGGCCTACGACCACGACGTGATCGACAAGTCGGCCCGCCGGATCGTCGAGACGGCGACCCGCACCGGCGCCCGCGTCGCGGGTCCCGTGCCGCTGCCGACCGAGAAGAACGTGTACTGCGTGATCCGGTCGCCCCACAAGTACAAGGACAGCCGCGAGCATTTCGAGATGCGCACGCACAAGCGGCTGATCGACATCATCGACCCCACCCCGAAGACGGTCGACGCCCTCATGCGTCTCGACCTGCCCTCCGGCGTCGCGATCGAGATCAAGGGCTGAGGACGACTTCCGATGAGTACCGCAGTGAAAGGACTCCTGGGCACGAAGCTCGGGATGACCCAGATCTGGGACGAGAACAACAAGGTCGTCCCCGTCACCGTCGTCAAGGCGGGCCCGTGCGTCGTCACTCAGGTCCGCACGCCGGAGTCCGACGGCTACTCGGCCGTCCAACTGGGCTACGGGCAGATCGATCCCACGCAAGGTGAACAAGCCGATGGCGGGGCACTTCGCCAAGGCCGGGCGTCACACCCGCGTCGGCATCTCGTCGAACTGCGCACGGACGCTGCCAGCGAGGTCACAGTCGGCCAGGAGTTCGACGTGACTGTCTTCGAACCGGGAGCCCGGGTCGACGTCACCGGAACCACCAAGGGCAAGGGCTACGCCGGCGTCATGAAGCGGCATGGCTTCCACGGTCTGCGCGCCTCCCACGGTGTGCAGCGCAAGCACCGGTCGCCTGGTT
Source organism: Candidatus Nanopelagicales bacterium (assembly GCA_037045355.1). Classification (NCBI taxonomy): domain Bacteria; kingdom Bacillati; phylum Actinomycetota; class Actinomycetes; order Candidatus Nanopelagicales; species Candidatus Nanopelagicales bacterium. The sequence continues at coordinate 175,120 of JBAOHO010000021.1, forward strand.
CGATCGGTGGCTGCGCCACGCCGGGCCGGGTGTTCAAGGGCCTGCGCATGGCCGGCCGTATGGGTGGCGATCGCCAGACCACTTTGAACCTGACGGTCGAGCGCGTGGACCACGACAACGGCGTCCTGTTGATCCGCGGAGCCCTGCCGGGTTCCGATGGCTCGATCGTCTTCATCCGCGAGGCGAAGAAGGGATCAGTCTGATGTCATCGGTCCAACTTCCCCCCGAGATCTTCGACGTACAGACCAATGTGCCGCTGATCCACCAGGTGGTCGTGGCTCAGTTGGCCGCGGCTCGCACCGGCAACCACAAGACCAAGACCCGGGGCGAGGTCGCCGGCGGCGGCCGCAAGCCCTACAAGCAGAAGGGAACCGGCCGGGCCCGTCAGGGTTCGATCCGCGCCCCCCAATACGCCGGTGGCGGTAGCCGCCCACGGCCCGACAGCCGCGGGACTACAGTCAGCGGACCCCGAAGAAGATGAAAGCCGCCGCCCTGCGCGGGGTCTTGTCCGACCGGGCCCGCGAGGACCGCGTCAATGTCGTCGACGCCTTCGATGCCGAGCACGCCATCCACCAAAGCGGCTCTGGCAACGCTGGGCGATTTCGCGCAAGAACGCCGCTTGCTGGTGGTGCTGTCCCGAGACGAGGAGAACGCCTGGCGTTCGCTGCGCAACGTCGCCAACATCCATGCTGGTCTCCAGCGATCAACTGAGCGCCTACGACGCCGTGATCAGTGATCGGGTCGTGTTCGACCAAGGCCGGCCTGGCCGCGTTCATCGAACCGCAGCGGCGCCCCCGCGGCCCAGGCTGCCGCGACCGAGACCGAGGAGCAGGCATGAGACTCAACGGATCCGCGCGACGTCCTGCTGGCACCCGGTCATCTCCGAGAAGAGTTACGGTCTGCTGGACGCCAACAAGTACACCTTCGTCGTGCCGCGCACGGCGAACAAGACGCGAGATCAAGATCGCCGTGGAACAGGTGTTCGGGGTCACTGTCACGGCCGTGAACACCATGAACCGACAGGGCAAGCGGGTCCGCACCCGCACCGGCTACGGCCAGCGGCCCGACACCAAGCGCGCGATCGTGTCAGTCGCGCGCCGGTGACCGCATCGACATCTTCGGAGGACCGGTCTCCTGACCGGCCGAGAGTTTCGGAAGGCAACAGCAATGGGTATTCGCAGGTACAAGCCCACGACCCCTGGTCGTCGCGGCGCCAGCGTGGCCGACTTCGTGGAAGTCACGCGTAGCACTTCGGAGAAGTCGCTGACCCGGCCGTTGCCCAAGAAGGGTGGCCGCAACAGCAGCGGCCGGATCACCACCCGACACAAGGGCGGCGGTCACAAGCGCGCCTACCGCGTGATCGACTTCCGGCGCGCTGACAAGGACGGCATCGACGCCAAGGTCGCGCACATCGAGTACGACCCCAACCGAACGGCGCGCATCGCGCTTGCTTCACTTCGCCGATGGCACGAAGCGGTACATCCTGGCGCCCGACCGGTTGAAGCAGGGAGACAGGGTCGAAACCGGCCCGAGCGCCGACATCAAACCGGGCAACAACCTGCCGTTGCGCAATATCCCCGTCGGCACCGTGGTGCACGCCGTCGAGATGCGACCCGGCGGTGGCGCCAAGATCGCCCGCTCCGCCGGCGCGAGTGTCCAGCTGGTGGCCCGCGAGGGGCGTTACGCGCAGCTGCGGATGCCGTCGGGCGAGATCCGCAACGTGGACGTACGCTGTCGGGCCACCGTCGGCGAAGTCGGCAACTCTGAGCAGTCCAACCTGAACTGGGGCAAGGCCGGCCGCATGAGGTGGAAGGGCAAGCGCCCCACCGTCCGCGGTGTGGCCATGAACCCCGTCGACCATCCACACGGTGGTGGTGAGGGCAAGACCTCCGGTGGTCGTCATCCCGTCAACCCGAATGGTCGCCCCGAGGGTCGCACCCGCAAGGCTGGCAAGCCGAGCGACAAGTACATCGTCCGTCGCCGCAAGTCCGGCAAGAAGCGCTGAGGAACTGAGGGAACATGCCACGCAGCCTGAAGAAGGGGCCGTTCGTCGACGTGCACCTGCAGAAGAAGGTCGATGCCCAGAACGAGAAGGGCAGCCACAGCGTCATCAAGACCTGGTCGCGCCGCTCCATGATCACGCCGGACATGATCGGGCACACGATCGCCGTGCACGACGGGCGCAAGCACGTGCCGGTGTTCATCAGCGAGAACATGATCGGCCACAAGCTCGGCGAGTTCGCGCCCACGCGCACGTTCAAGGGGCATGTGAAGGACGACCGCAAGGCGCGCCGGCGCTGAGCCGGCGCAGGACAAGCCGAGCCGACGCGAGAGCAATAGGAGAACGTCATGGAAGCCAGGGCACAGGCACGCGGGGTGCGCGTGTCGCCGATGAAGGCCCGCCGGGTGGTGGACCTCATCCGCGGCCTGCCCACCGACGAGGCGCAGGCAGTGCTGCAGTTCTCACCGCAGGACGCCAGCGAGCCGGTGCTGAAGGTGCTGGACAGCGCGTTGGCCAACGCCGCCAACAACCACGACATGGATGTCCGTGACCTGGTTGTGGCTGCTGCGTTCGTCGACGAGGGACCGACCATGAAACGTATTCGTCCGCGGGCGCAGGGCCGCGCCTACCGCATCCGCAAACGATCAAGCCACATCACCATCGTCGTGGCACCGCCGAACGAGGTCGTCGATGCGACCGGGAAGAGGGGCTGACGCAATGGGTCAGAAGATTCACCCCCATGGCTTCCGGCTGGGTTACACCGCCGACTACGCCTCCAACTGGTACGCGGACGGCAACAAGCCGGGCCAGCGTTACCGCGACTATGTCGAGGAGGACGTCAAGGTCCGTCGGCTGATCGCTGACCGGATGCCCCGTGCTGCCATCAGCAAGGTCACGATCCAGCGCTCCCAGGGTCGCCTCGAGTTGTGGATTCACACTGCCCGCCCGGGCATCGTCATCGGGCGCGGCGGCAAGGAGACCGACGCCTTGAAGCGGGCACTGGAGGAGTTGACCGGCAAGCAGGTCCAGGTCAATGTGCTCGAGGTCAAGGATCCCGAGCTCGAAGCGCAACTGGTGGCCCAGGCCGTGGCCGAGCAGCTGGCGGGTCGCGTTGCCTTCCGGCGCGCGATGCGCCGGGCGCTCCAGTCGACGCTGAAAGCCGGTGCCGAGGGCATTCGGATCCAGGTTTCGGGTCGTCTCGGCGGCGCGGAGATGAGCCGAACCGAGTTCTACCGAGAGGGGCGGGTGCCGCTGCACACGCTGCGGGCGAACATCGACTACGGCCTGGCGGAGGCGCACACGACCTTTGGTCGCATCGGCGTGAAGGTGTGGATCTACAAGGGCGAAGCCCCGGTGACCCGCGCCGATCGTGAGCAGGCCGAGGCTCAGAAGCTCATGGGTCGGCGCCGCGGTGCGGATCGCGGGCGCGGCGGCCGGGGTCGCCAGGGCGCCCCTGCCGAGGCCGGCCAGACCGGGACGGAGGCCTGAACATGCTGATTCCCCGACGGGTGAAGCACCGTAAGCAGCATCACCCCAAGCGCACCGGTAACGCCAAGGGCGGCACCAAGGTGATCAACGGCGAGTGGGGGTTGCAGGCCATCGGCCCCGCCTACATCACCAACCGGCAGATCGAGGCGGCGCGTATCGCGATCAACCGGCGCGTGAAACGCGGCGGCAAGGTGTGGATCAACATCTATCCCGACCGTCCGCTGACCAAGAAGCCGGCCGAGACCCGCATGGGTTCCGGCAAGGGATCCCCCGAGTGGTGGGTCGCGAACGTCAAGCCAGGGCGCGTCATGTTCGAACTGAGTTACCCCGACGAGGCGGTCGCTCGAGAGGCTCTGGAGCGTGCGATGCACAAACTCCCCGTGAAGTGCCGGATCATCCGGCGGGACGTGGCAGGTGAAGGCTGATGGCAACCACCAAAACAGCGGAACTGCGCAACCTCGAGGACGACGAACTCGAGACCAAGTTGCGTGAGCACAAGGAAGAACTGTTCAACCTGCGGTTCCAGTCCGCGACCGGTCAGTTGGAGAGCCACGGCCGGCTTCGGGCCGTGCGCCGTGAGATCGCCCGCATCTACACCGTGCTGCGGGAACGGGAACTGGGCATCACCTCCGTGACCGACGAGGGTGCTGAGTCGAATGAGTGAGGACACGAGCGCAGTGACGCAGACCGACGATGCAATCAGCCGCGGCTACCGCAAGACCCGCGAAGGTCTGGTGGTCAGCGACAAGATGGACAAGACCGTCGTGGTCGCCGTCGAGGACCGGTTCAAGCACCCGCTGTACGGCAAGGTCGTGCGTCGGACCAGCCGGCTGAAAGCCCACGACGAGGGCAACCAGGCGGGCGTGGGTGACCGCGTGCTGCTGATGGAGACCAAACCACAGTCGGCCACCAAGCGTTGGCGCGTGGTGGAGATCCTCGAGAAGGCCAAGTAGTTACGGTCCGGGCGACCGACAAGCAGCGCAAGAGAAGGACAAGGACATGATCCAGCAGGAGTCACGCCTCCGCGTGGCGGACAACACCGGCGCCAAGGAGCTGTTGTGCATCCGCGTGCTCGGCGGCTCCGGGCGGCGGTATGCCGGCATCGGCGATGTGGTCGTGTGCACCGTCAAGGACGCGATCCCCGGTGGGAACGTCAAGAAGGGCGAGGTCGTCAAGGCCGTTGTGGTCCGCACCAAGAAGCAGCGTCGTCGACCCGACGGTTCCTACATCCGTTTCGACGAGAATGCGGCGGTCGTGCTGAAGGGCGACGGCGAACCGCGCGGGACGCGCATCTTCGGACCCGTCGGGCGCGAACTGCGCGACAAGAAGTTCATGAAGATCATTTCGCTAGCTCCGGAGGTGTTGTGATGGCGATGTCGATCCGCGCTGGCGACGAGGTCCAGGTCATCAGCGGTAAGGACCGTGGCCTGAAGGGCAAGGTTCTGACGGTCCTGGCTGACTCCGACCGAGTCATCGTCGAAGGCGTCAACCGCGTCAAGAAGCACACCAGGGTCGGCCAGTCCGCTCGTGGTGGCAAGACCGGCGGCATCGTGACCCAAGAGGCCCCGGTGCACGTGTCGAACGTGATGCTGATCGACCCCGAGGACAACCGCCCCACGCGAGTGGGATTCCGCGTCGAGGAAGCCGAGAAGCAGCGCGCTGACGGGTCCACCTACACGGGCACCAAGCGGGTCCGATACAGCAAGCGGACGGGCAAGGAAGTATGAGCGAGACAACAACCACCACGACCGTGCCGCGGTTGAAGCAGCGGTATCGCGAAGAAATCGTGCCCGCGCTCACTGAGGAGTTCGGGTTCGCCAACGTGATGCAGGTGCCGACCGTGCAGAAGGTCGTCGTCAACATGGGGGTGGGAGACGCCGCTCGCGACTCCAAACTCATCGAGGGCGCAATCCGTGACCTGTCGACGATCACAGGTCAACGGCCCAAGATCAACAAGGCGACGAAGTCGATTGCGCAGTTCAAGCTGCGGGAGGGTCAGCCCATCGGCGCCAAGGTGACCATCCGCAACGACCGGATGTGGGAGTTCCTGGACCGGCTGCTCAGCCTGGCCCTGCCTCGCATCCGCGACTTCCGGGGGCTGTCGCCGAAGCAGTTCGACGGACACGGCAACTACACATTCGGATTGACCGAGCAGGTCATGTTCCACGAGATCGACGCCGACTCGGTCGATCGGGCCCGAGGGATGGACATCACGGTGGTCACAAGTGCCGCCAACGACGACGAGGGACGCGCGCTGCTGCGGCTGCTGGGCTTCCCCTTCAAGGAGAACTGAGCAGATGGCGAAGAAGGCTCTGATCAACAAGGCGAATGCCAAGCCGAAGTTCAAGGTGCGCGGATACACCCGCTGCACCCGCTGCGGCCGACCACATTCGGTGTACCGCAAGTTCGGCTTGTGTCGGGTGTGTCTGCGAGAGATGGCGCACCGCGGCGAACTGCCGGGCATCCGCAAGAGCAGCTGGTAATCACAACCACCCACAAACGCCGTAGGTCCTGCGGGAAACCGCGGCGAGGAAGGCCGGTGAGGCCATGACGATGACAGACCCGATCGCAGACATGCTGACGCGTCTGCGCAATGCGAACTCGGCATATCACGAGTCGGTGAGTATGCCGTCTTCGAAGATGAAGGTCGGCATCGCGGAGATCCTCCAGCAGGAGGGATACATCGCCGGCTTCGACGTCGCCGATGCCGAGGTGGGTAGGACTCTGACCCTGACGCTGAAGTACGGGCCATCCCGGGAGCGTTCGATCGCCGGCATCCGCCGTGTCTCGAAACCTGGCCTTCGTGTCTACGCCAAGAGCAACGCGCTGCCCAAGGTGCTGGGTGGTCTGGGGACGGCGATCATCTCGACGTCGACCGGGCTGCTCACCGAGCGCCAGGCCGCCAAGAGCAAGGTGGGCGGGGAAGTCCTCGCCTACGTGTGGTGAGGTAGTCATGTCTCGAATCGGACGCATGCCCATCACCGTCCCCAGCGGGGTGATGGTGTCGATCGACGGCCAAGACGTTGCCGTCAAGGGCCCTAAAGGCGAGCTTTCACTCACGGTCGCGGAGCCCATCACCGTCAAGCAGGACGACGGGATCCTCGAGGTCGCCCGCCCCAACGACGAACGGTCCGCCAAACAGTTGCACGGACTGACTCGATCCCTGTTGAACAACATGGTCATCGGGGTGACGGACGGCTACACCAAGACCCTCGAACTGGTCGGAACCGGCTACCGGGTCCAGGCCAAGGGGCAGGGGCTGGAGTTGTCACTCGGCTTCAGCCACCCGGTCAACGTCGACGCCCCGCAGGGCATCACCTTCCAGGTGGAGACCCCCACCCGATTCCACATCAGTGGCATCGACAAGCAGTTGGTGGGCGAGGTTGCGGCCAACATCCGCAAGCTGCGTCCGCCGGAGCCCTACAAGGGCAAGGGTGTCAAGTACGCCGACGAAGTCATCCGCCGCAAGGCCGGAAAGGCAGGGAAGTAGTCATGCCGGTTGTGACCAAACTGGGTTCCGGCGACGCGAGTCGGGTGGCGCGCAAGCGTCGCCACACCCGCGTGCGCAAGAAGGTCCGCGGTACCGCCACGCGTCCGCGCATGGTCGTCACGCGCTCCGCCCGGCACATCTTCGTGCAGGTTGTGGACGACGGCGAGGGTCGCACCTTGGCCTCTGCCTCGACGATGGAGGCCGACATGCGTAGCGCCGACGGCGACAAGACAGCCGTCGCACGCATGGTGGGAGAGCGACTGGCGCAGCGCGCCAAAGACGCCGGCGTCGACACGGTCGTGTTCGACCGGGGCGGCAACAAGTACCACGGTCGGATCGCCGCGGTGGCCGATGGGGCCCGCGACGGCGGCCTGAGTTTCTAGGCATTGGGAGTAGACGATATGGCACAGCAGCGACGAGGCGGCAATGACCGCAACCGCGACCGCCGCGACCGCGGAGGCAAGGACGACCGCAACCAGTACCTGGAGCGGGTGGTGGCCATCAACCGTGTCGCCAAGGTCGTCAAGGGCGGCCGCCGGTTCAGTTTCACGGCCCTGGTCGTGGTCGGCGACGGCGACGGTCGGGTCGGAGTCGGCTACGGCAAGGCCAAAGAAGTCCCGGCCGCGATCGCCAAGGGTGTCGAAGAGGCCAAGAAGAACTTCTTCACCGTCCCGCGCATCCAGGGCACGATCCCGCACCCCATCGTGGGAGAGGACTCGGCCGGCGTCGTATTGCTGCGGCCCGCGTCGCCCGGTACCGGCGTCATCGCAGGCGGACCCGTGCGCGCGGTTCTTGAATGCGCGGGCATCGCCGACGTGCTGAGCAAGTCACTGGGGTCGGACAACGCGATCAACATCGTGCACGCCACAGTGACCGCGCTCAAGGGCCTCGAGCGTCCCGAGCAGGTCGCTGCCCGCCGGGGCCTCCCGCTCGAGGATGTGGCTCCGGAGGCGATGCGCCGGGCGATGGCCGAGGTCAAGTCATGAGCTCGCTGAAGGTCACGCAGCGCAAGTCGCTGATCGGAGGCACCAAGGCTCAGCGCGACAGCATGCGCTCTTTGGGGCTGAAGCGGATCGGTGACACAGTGGTGCAACCGGATCGCCCCGAGATCCGCGGAATGGTGAACACGGTGGCCCATCTGGTCGACGTGGAGGAGACGGACGAATGATCAAGGCACATCACTTGCGCCCCGCGCCGGGCGCCAAGACCGAGAAAACCCGGAAGGGTCGCGGTGAGGCCTCCAAAGGCAAGACTGCCGGTCGGGGTACCAAGGGCACCAAGGCACGCAACCAGGTGTCGGCGGCGTTCGAGGGTGGTCAGATGCCCCTGCACATGCGGCTGCCCAAGCTGCGCGGATTCACCAATCCGTTCCGTACCGAGTACCAGACGGTCAACGTGGACCGCTTGGCCGCGCTGTTCCCCCAGGGAGGGTCTGTCACGGCGGACGACCTGGTGGCCAAAGGCGCCGTCCGGGCGGGGCATCCCGTCAAGGTGCTGGGCAACGGTTCGATCGATGTGGCCGTCAACATCACGGTCACCGCTGCGTCCGCCTCGGCCCGGCAGAAGATCGAAGCCGCCGGGGGTTCCGTCACCGTCGCCTGAGCGGTCAGGGGGCTTGATAGCCTGAAGCCCCTGTCACCGGGTGGAGCAGATCTGCGGCCAGCATTCTTGGGAGGATCCAGGTGCAACTGAGCGCCTTCGTCTCGGCTTTCCGGACTCCGGACCTGCGCCGCAAGCTGCTGTTCGTGCTCGCCATGATCGGGATCTACCGACTGGGCTCGGTCATTCCGACTCCCGGCGTGGACTACACAGCGGTACAGCGGTGCATCGAGGTCGTCCAGGAAAACTCCCTGTACTCGCTGATCAACCTGTTCTCCGGCGGGGCGCTGCTGCAACTCAGCATCTTCGCGCTCGGCATCATGCCGTACATCACGGCGTCGATCATCCTGCAGCTGCTGGCCGTGGTGATCCCGCGGCTGGAGAAACTCCGCAAGGAAGGACAGGCCGGCCAAGCCCAGATCACGCAGTACACGCGCTACCTGACCATCGGGCTGGCGATCTTGCAGTCCGCGTCGATCCTGGCTCTCGCGCGCACGCCCGGGCAACTGTTCCAAGGCTGCCAGGAGAGCATCGTCCCGGACACGTCCGCCGCTCAGATGGTCGTGATGGTGATCACCATGACCGCGGGTACGGCATGCGTCATGTGGATCGGCGAGCTGATCACGGACCGCGGTATCGGCAACGGCATGTCGATCCTGATCTTCACGTCGATCATCGCCGTCATGCCTCAGCAGTTCCTGGCGATTCTCGCGGCCTCGGGCACATTGGCCTTCGTGCTCACTCTGGCCGTCGGAGTGGCAGTCGTGGGGCTCGTCGTGTTCGTCGAGCAGGCGCAGCGCCGCATCCCGGTCCAGCACGGACGCAATCAGGTGGGCAGACGGTTCTACGGAGGGGCGTCGACTTACATTCCGCTGAAGGTCAACATGGCCGGCGTCATCCCGGTCATCTTCGCTTCGTCGATCCTTTTCGTGCCCACGCTGATCGTGCAGTTGACCGGATCGGACGGTCCGGTGGCGCAGTTCCTGCTGCAGAACTTCCAGACGGGAACAGGGTGGCTGTACCTGCTGGTGTTCGCCATCTTGACCATCTTCTTCTGCTACTTCTACGTCTCCATCACGTTCAACCCGACCGAAGTCGCGGAGAATCTCAACAAGAGCAACGGATTCATTCCCGGCATCCGCCCGGGCAAGCCGACCGCCCAGTACCTGGACTATGTCCTGAGTCGGTTGACGGCTCCGGGCTCCATCTACTTGGCTGCCATCGCGGTCCTGCCCGTGTTGGCGTTCGGCGGGCTGGGCGTCGGTCAGAACTTCGTGTTCGGCGGCACCAGCCTGCTCATCATGGTCGGTGTCGGCTTGGACACCGTGAAGCAGATCGAGTCCCAGTTGCAGCAGCGCAACTACGAGGGCTTCCTGAACTGACGGTTGGCCTTGATGAGTGGCTGGAACGCGACGTCACATGGGCGCGCGCAACACACAGCTGGGACGATTGCCACCTGCGGGGTGAATCGAAGCAGGCGCCCCGATAAGGTCCGAGCATGCGCATTGTTCTGATGGGCCCGCCTGGGGCGGGCAAGGGAACCCAAGCTGCTGTGATCGCCAAGGAGCTGGGGATTCCCCACATCTCCACCGGCGAGATCTTCCGCCGGAATGTCGGTGACGGCACCGATCTGGGTCAGCAGGCGAAGGAGTTCATGGACCGGGGCGAGTACGTGCCCGACTCTGTGGTCAACGCCATGGTGGCCGATCGGTTGGGTCACGACGACGCGGTCAACGGGTTCTTGTTGGACGGGTACCCGCGGACAGCGCCACAAGTCGCCGAGCTGAACGGGATCCTGTCCGATGGGGGTCACGCTCTCGACGCGGCAGTCGAAATCACGGCCGACACCGAAGAGGTGGTTCAGCGACTGCTGAAGCGGGCCCAGGTCGAAGGGCGCGCCGACGACACCGAGGATGTCATCCGCCGCCGGATGCAGGTGTACGCGACCGAGACCGAGCCGCTGACCCGGATGTACGCCGAGCAGGGAATCCTGCGCCAGGTCGACGGCATGGGCTCGATCGAGGAAGTCAGCGGCCGGATCCTGGCGGCCCTGAACGACTGACCGATCGAACCGCCGGTACGTGGGGGCGGGATTGCGATCCGGAGGTGTGATGTTCCGACGCCCCGGTGCGATCGAGATCAAGAACCGAGAACAACTCGCGATGATGCGACGCGCGGGACTTGTTGTCGCCGAGGCGCTCACCGCTTGCGGTGAGGCATGTGTCGATGGCGTCACCACGGCCGAGTTGGATCGGATCGCCGCAAGCGTGCTCACTCGACGAGATGCCGGTTCGTCGTTCCGCGGGTACCACGGATATCCCGCAGTGCTGTGTGTGTCCGTCAATGACGAAGTCGTGCACGGGATTCCGGGGGAGCGGGTCCTGCGCACCGGTGACCTGGTGTCCATCGATTTCGGTGCGGTCGTGGAGGGCTGGCACGGCGATGCTGCCGTCACGGTGGCGGTGGGCGCCGTGCCCCGCGACCTCGCCGAACTGTCCGACACGACTCGGGCGGCTCTGTGGGCCGGATTGTCCGCCGCCTTGCCCGGGGGTCGCCTGGGGGACGTGGGGGCGGCCGTCGAGGACACCGTCCGCAGCGTCGGACGAGGTTACGGAATCCTGCGCGACTATGTGGGCCACGGGATCGGGTCGCGGATGCACATGGAACCGGCGGTGCCGAACTTCGGCCCCGCAGGTCGTGGCCCCAAACTCAGGCCGGGGATGGCGATCGCCATCGAGCCAATGGTCACATTGGGCAGCGAAGAGGTCTACGTCCACGACGATGACTGGACGGTGAGCACCGTCGACCGTTCCTTTGCGGCGCACTGGGAGCACACGGTCGCCATCACCGCGGACGGGCCGTGGGTCCTGACGGCGCTCGACGGGGGAGCCGCGCACTTCGCCGCAGCAGGAATCCCGAGTCCCGCCGGCGAGCGGGGTTGATCAGGCTGACGTCGCGGCCCGCTGCGCCTGCTGCTTGAGCATGTGGAAGGCGGTGCCGCTGTGACCGTCCTTGACGGTGATGTGCACATGATCCATGTGATTGGCCGTGGGGGATCCACGGTCACTCATTGAGACCCAGTCCCGGGAATCCGTGCCGGCGATCCACATGCGCTGCCGCCAGATCAGGTACTCGATGCCGAAGTCCTTGGCATGATCCTGGAAATACTTCGCGATCGTCGTGCCGAGCTCGACATCCGACCCCTTGCCGGCGTTCGGCATCATGATGTCGACCGCACGTCCACTCGGATGATCGGGATAGGGATCGTAGGGGCGGTAGCCGCCAACGCGTCGGATCTCTGGCCACGCGACGGAGACATACCGCCCGATGACCACGCTGTCGAAAGTCAGGTGCGCCTCGTTCCAGCGCCCCGGTTGACAGATGTCCACCACGACTCCGGTGTCCGCGCACAACTCGGCCAGCTTCTGTGAACCCGGCCCGTCACCTTTTGCCTGCCCGTCTATCTGACGGATCAGAGCCTCGGCGCTCTCCTTGCGTTCTTGGGCTTCCGACACCCGGGCTTGGGCCGCGGCCAGAGCCTGGTCCGCAGTCGACAGCACGACGGGGGCATCGGGAACGTCGAGCTTCGCGCTGGTGCTGCGAGCCGATGTCAGTTCGGTGATGGTGGCCGTACGCAGTGCTGACTTCGGGTTGTCGGGGTCGAGCAGGGCGGCGATCACCTCGATGTCGGTCGTCCCTGGATCGAGAACGTTGTGGTCGTCGGTGGGAAGGTTGGCGAGCAGTGCGGCATCGATCTCGCCGCTTTCGGCTTGTTCTTCGACCGCGCGTGCCGTGGCCCGTGCGGCGCGAAGTTCCTGTTCGGCCTGGCCCAGCAATTGTTCCGCAGAGCGTTGGACGGAGGTGCCCTGATGGGGGCCGGAGGCAGTGGCTGGACTCGCGATACCCGGGAGGGCTGTGCTTACCACTGCTGCGCTGACGGCGCCGGCCAGAATCCCCGCTCGCTTGCGAGCCATGTGCGTATGGTCCCTTCGGTGTCACCCGTGGTGGGTTCTCAGGTCGATCGAGATCCCGTCGCCGATGGACGGGTTCTCTCCCGATGCCCGATGTGGGTTTGTGAAAACCCCGGCGTTGCTCCGATCGGGTGGGGAAGTGATCGGGATCACGGCCGATTCAGGGCTTCGAGCGAAGACTCGGGCGGTTTGAGCGCTTTTGGCCTTCGTGGGGGTTCTTGAGGGTTCTTGGGGGTTCTTGGGCGCTTCTTGGGGTTTTGGGAATGGCGCCGGTGTGCCCTACACTGACAGCCGGTCTGTTGTGTCCAACCCACCCGTTTCGGCCCCGGATTTCCGGGGTCGATCTTTGCGGGGCGCCCTGCCGGGCGGGGCGGGAACCAGTGGACCGGCGGCAGTGGACAGTCCCACCCGGGGCCGTCGGGCAACCATCGAAGGGAACGTAGTCGAGGTATGGCCAAGAAGGACGGAGCGATCGAACTCGAGGGCACCATTGTGGAGTCCCTCCCGAACGCGATGTTCCGCGTCGAACTCGACAACGGGCACAAGGTGTTGGCCCATATCAGCGGCAAGATGCGGATGCACTACATCCGAATCCTGCCGGATGACCGGGTTGTGGTGGAACTGTCCCCGTACGACCTCACCCGAGGTCGGATCATCTACCGCTACAAGTGACAGGAAACGGAACAGATGAAGGTCAAGCCCAGCGTCAAGCCGATGTGCGACAAGTGCCGCGTCATCCGACGCAAGGGTGTCGTCCGCGTCATCTGTGACAACCCCCGCCACAAGCAGCGCCAGGGCTGACGCCCCGGACTGCGCCACAGCAGATCGCCCGTCCCCTGAATCGGCAACGTGCCCGGTTCCAGGACGACACCTTCGGACCGACGGGCCGAAGACCCACCGGGCGGTGGGATCGGTGATCTGGACGACCCGTCGACGAAGTAGTAAGGAACCGCCCGATGGCACGTCTCGTCGGTGTCGACCTGCCCCGCGACAAGCGGCTGGAGGTTGCACTCACGTACATCCACGGCATTGGCCGATCCCGCGCCCAGGACACCCTGAAGGCCACCGGGATCAGCCCCGACATCCGGGTCCATGACCTGGGAGACGCCGAACTCGTCGCCCTGCGCGACTGGATCGAAGCGAACTACAAGGTGGAGGGTGACCTGCGCCGCGAGGTTCAAGCTGACATCCGGCGCAAGGTCGAGGTCGGCTCCTACCAGGGGATCCGACACCGCCGCGGCCTTCCGGTCCGCGGTCAGCGGACGCACACCAACGCCCGCACCCGCAAGGGCCCGCGCAAGACAGTCGCGGGCAAGAAGAAGGCCAAGTAGTCCAGCCGTAGGAGAGAACGCACCACATGCCTCCCAAGTCCCCCGGCGCCAAGAAGGTGCGCCGCAAGGAGAAGAAGAACGTCGCGCATGGTCATGCGCACATCAAGAGCACGTTCAACAACACCATCATCTCGATCACGGACCCCACCGGTGCCGTGATCGCCTGGTCCTCGTCGGGTCAGGTCGGCTTCAAGGGAAGCCGCAAGTCCACGCCGTTCGCCGCCCAGATGGCGGCTGAAGCCGCTGCCCGTCGGGCCATGGAACACGGCATGCGCAAGGTCGACGTGTTCGTGCGCGGTCCCGGCAGCGGCCGTGAGACCGCGATCCGGTCGCTGCAGGCCACCGGACTGGAGGTCGGTTCGATCTCCGATGTCACCCCCGTCGCCCACAATGGTTGCCGCCCGCCCAAGCGGCGCCGAGTCTGAGCAGGAGAATCATGGCTCGCTACACCGGCCCCGACTGCCGCCGCTGCCGTCGGGAGAAGACCAAGCTCTTCCTCAAGGGCTCCAAGTGCATCAACAACTGTCCACTCGAGAAGCGCAAGGCGTACCCGCCCGGCATGCACGGCCAGGCACGGCGCACCAAGGAGTCCGAGTACCTGCTACAGATGCGTGAGAAGCAGAAGTGCGCGCGCATCTACGGCGTCCTCGAAAAGCAGTTCCGCGGGTACTTCGCCGAGGCCTCCCGTCGCTCCGGCAAGACCGGTGAGAACCTGCTGCAGTTACTCGAAAGCCGACTGGACAATGTCGTGTACCGGGCCGGATTCGCGTCCTCACGGGACATGGCCCGTCAGCTCGTGCGTCACGGCCACTTCACCGTCAACGGCCACAAGGTGGACATCCCGTCCTACCGCGTGAGCCCCTCGGACATCATCGAGGTCAAGGCCTCATCTCGTGAACTGACGCCTTTCCTGGCGGCGATCAACGACGCCGGCCTGCGGGAAGTCCCAGGCTGGCTCGAGGCCATCCCCACGCAGTTGCGGATCCTCGTCCACTCGCTGCCCGAGAGGGCCGCCATCGACACTGAGGTTCAGGAGCAGCTCATCGTCGAGCTCTACTCCAAGTGACCCCGGCCGCCCCCGGCCGGAACCGCGGGGGCACCGACAACTCGTACGGCGTCAAATAGCGGGCGCCGGAAGGAAGGAACAACTGTGCTCATCACCAAGCGTCCCGTTCTGCGGGAAGAGGCGATCTCGGACTACCGCTCCCGGTTCATCCTGGAACCGCTCGAGCCCGGGTTCGGCTATACGCTCGGCAATTCGCTGCGCCGCACCCTGCTGTCCAGCATTCCCGGTGCTGCCGTCACCAGCATCAAGATCGATGGCGTGCAGCATGAGTTCAGCACGATCGAGGGCGTCAAGGAAGACGTCACGGAGATCATCCTGAACGTCAAGTCGTTGGTCGTGTCGATCGATGGCGATGACGTGGCCATCGCCTACATCCACCGCGCCGGTCCCGGCCTCGTCACCGCCGCCGACATCCAGTTGCCGGCTGGTGTCGAGGTGCACAACCCCGACATGGTGATCGCTTCGCTCGACGAACGCGGCCAGTTGGAGATGGAGTTGACCATCGAGCCCGGTCGTGGCTACGTGTCCGCGCAGGCCCCGGCCCGCGACGCAGGAGTCGAGATCGGTCGTATCCCGGTGGACTCGATCTACTCGCCGGTACTGAAGGTCACCTACAAGGTCGAGGCGACCCGTGTCGAGCAGCGCACCGACTACGACCGGCTCATCCTGGATGTCACCACCAAACAGTCGATCCTGCCCCGAGACGCGGTGGCTTCCGCCGGGCGCACGTTGGTCGAGTTGTTCGGACTCGCCCGCGAACTCAACGTCGAGGCCGAAGGTCTGGACCTGGGTCCGTCTCCCGACGACGAGCAGGTCAGCGAGCAGCTGAACACCAGCATCGACGCCTTGAACCTGTCCGTGCGGTCGCACAACTGCCTCAAGCGCGAAGGCATCGCCACGGTGGGCGAGTTGGTCACCCGCTCCGAGGCCGATCTGCTGGATATCCGCAACTTCGGCAGCAAGTCCATCGACGAGGTCAAGGTCAAGCTCTACGAACTGGGGCTGGCGTTGCGGGACAGCCCTCCCGGATTCGATCCCAGCCAGGTCGTCTACTACGGCGACGATGACGCCGGCTACGCCGAGACCGAACAGTACTGACGTAACGACGAACCGTTCGAGGAGTTCCGATGCCCACGCCGACCAAAGGCGCCCGACTGGGTGGTAGCCCGTCGCACCAGCGTCTGATGCTGGCCAACCTGGCGACCGCTCTGTTCGAGCACGGCCGCATCACCACGACCGAAGCCAAGGCGCGCAGGCTGCGTCCCTTCGCCGAGCGTCTGGTCACCAAGGCCAAGCGCGGCGATCTGCACGCGCGGCGTCAGGTGGCGGCGGTGATCCACGACAAGAGTGTCGTGCACGAGCTGTTCACCGAGATCGCCCCGGGATACGCGGGTCGCGCCGGCGGCTACACCAGGATCACCAAACTCGGTCCCCGCAAGGGCGACAACGCGCCCATGGCGGTTATCGAGTTGGTCGAGCCCTTGGCGGAGCAGACGGTCGCGGCGGCCACCGCGGCCACCAAGCGGGCGGCTGCGGATCGCGAGGCGGCGAAGCCGACCGAAGATCCCAAGGCGACCGAGCAGGCGAAAGCGCCTGAAGACTCCCAGCCGGCGGAGTCGGACGTGGACGCCACCGAATCCGATCCCACCGACGAGGTCGTCGCGGAGGCCGAGGAGGCCATCGGCGAGATCGAGGCTGAGGCCGCGGACTCCGCCGCTGGCGCGGGGGACACCAACCCCGCCAAGTGACGTGGTGGACCCTGCCGTCGCACTGACGCGGGTGCGCCTGCAGTTGGCTTACGACGGCACTGGCTATTCGGGATGGGCGCGCCAGCGCGACCGAGCCACGGTTCAAGGTGACCTCGAGACCGCCCTGAGTGAGATCGACCCGCGCATCGGGTCTGTGGTCTGCGCCGGCCGTACCGACGCCGGAGTTCACGCCCGCATGCAGGTGGTCCATGTCGATGTCCCCGCCGACACCTGGTTGAGCCGGGGCCCCGACGGACTGGTCCGGCACCTGAACCGGCTCACCGACGACCGGATTCAGATCCATGCCGCTGGGGCCGCAGCGCCGGGTTTCGATGCGCGGTTCTCGGCACTGTCGAGGACGTACGCCTATCGGATCTGTGACGAGTCGGCGTCCTGGGATCCCCTGACTCGGCACTGGGTCACCAGACATCGCACGACGCTCGATGTCACAGCCATGGCCTCGGCGGCGCAGGCACTGGTTGGCGAACACGACTTCACAGCCTTCTGCCGCCCGCGTGAGGGAGCGTCCACCGTCAGACGAATCCTGCGGCTCGATGTGCGGCGCGATCGTCGCCGCCGGGTCGTGGTCACGGTCGAAGCCGACGCGTTCTGTCACTCCATGGTGCGTTCGCTCGTCGGCGCGCTCGTGGCGATTGGGGAGGGTCGCCGGGGTACATCATGGCTCGCGACCGTCCTGGCCGCGGCGGAGCGGGATTCGTCGATCCAGGTCATGCCCCCCGAGGGCCTGGTGCTCGAAGTAGTCACCTACCCGCCCGACGAAATGGTGGGTCAGCGGGCCGCGGCCACTCGCCGTGTGCGGGGTCCGGTCTCGGGCTCCTGACGCGCGTGCGGGCTCGGTATCAGGTGAGTGCGCCCTTGATGCTGTTCCAGATGTCCTTGTTCGGAAGTTTCACGACGAACTTCTTGCTTTCCTCGGTGACGAGCACGAACGCGCCCGGGGAGTTCCACGTGCCTGTGGCCCACAAAGGTTTGCCCTCTCTGGTGTAGATGACGAAGTTCCCGTCATCTCCCATCTGCGCGTAGGCGCCCGGGTTGCCGTAGGTCTTCGACGACCAGTACTCGCCGGCGCCGCCTTTGACGTCGTAGAAGGTCAGATCGCCGTCCGTCTGCATGGTCAACCGGTAGTTGCCGTTGCCGCTGCAGAGTGACTGACCCGGTTCGAGTCGCTGGCCCGCTTTGAGGGTTGTGCCCGGCTTGCTGTGTTCGGAGTTGGATGGGCAGCGGTCGCTGCGCCATACGCTGGCGCCGCCGGCGTCCTTGATCTCGAACTTCTTCGAGGACACAGACAAGGTCCCGCCGGGATGTCGCCACGTGTCGCTGCCCCACACGGCCCTTCCATACTGGTCGTAAAGCACGAAGTTGCCGTCGGACTGGAATTCGGCGTAGACGCCTTTGTTTCCGTAGGTTCCCGACACCCACAGCCGGCGACTGTCGTTGCCCTGGTCGTACAGCGCGAGGTTGCCGTTCGGCAGCATGGACAGCATGTAGCGGTGGTCCGAGCTGCACAGCGAGTGCCCGGTGTACAAGCGGGTGCCGGGTTCGATCGTGCTGGGTTTGTCCGTTCCGGTACACCGCCGCACCGACGTGAAGTACTCGGTGTTGTCCTTGCCGTAGATCCCGAACCCTTCCCGGCGCACCTGCATCGTGGGGCGCCGAAATGACCCGATGTGCCGGTGACCCACAGGGGTCGGCCCTCCTGGTCGTACACCCCGAAGTTGCCGTCGACACCCATCTGGGCTGTTGCGCCTGGATGACCGGCGGTCCCGCTGCGCCACCAGGTCCAGCCGTCCGATCCGGTCAGGACGAGGTCGCCATCGGCGCGCATCTGCAGGTGCATTCCGTAGACGGGGTCGTCGATCGACTCTCCTGGGGCCAGTGATGCGCCGGATGGCAGGGTGGTGTCGTCACCCGCGGTCTGATGGGGACAACTATCGTCGGGGAGGCGGTTTCCCGCCAATGCCGAGTCGAGGTTCTCCATTGTCTGCGGGTCACCCGTGATCGCCATCAGGCCCGGTGGTACTGCGTCTCCGGCGCCATCATACTCCGAATAGTTCTCCGATCGCGTCCAGACCATCGGCGAGATCGGAGCGTATCGACCGTCTCCGTGTGCAGGTCGTCCTGGGTAGGGAAGCAGCGAACGGTGGCGATTCCATCTGCCTGCAAGGTGTCGCCTTGCTGACTGGAGACCCCGACGGCGAGATCATTGGCATACCAGTATCGCCCGTCACGGGTATCGAGATCCCACTCGTTTCCGAGCAATTGGTAGAGATTGTTGGTGAACCCGTCGCCGGAGAGTGTGTAGATCGGAGGTCCTTGGGGCTCCGCGGTGAGGACTCCGCGTTCCCGGTAGTTCCAGCGCCGCGTGTAGGCGCCCGTCAATTCCTCGAGGGCCGCTCCGGGGAAGATCAACCCCTCCAAGGCGTCGACGAGAGGGGCGAGTGCGTTGCGGAGGATGCATGTGTAATCCAGGCAGGTGTAAAGGGGCTGTGTCTGGCGGGCGGCGGCCAGTCCGACATCGGCCATCATCGAACCCAGGTGCGGGGTGTCGAGTGTTCGTGATCAGGGGAAAGGTGGAGGCCGGGCATGGAGGACTTGAAGTCCATGGCCGCCCGTGACCACATTCCACCGTCGGAGTGGCCGATCAGCCACACTCGCCGCACGCCGTAGCTGTCGCTCATCGGGTTGAGGAATCGCGCGAACCGCTCCCCGTTGATGTCCAGGTCACCCTTGGTGTCAAGGCCGGCGGGCATGTCCCGTCTTGTCCGTGCACGCCTGACGACTGGGTATCGGCCGCCATCGCGTAAACGGGGTAACCCGCCTCCTTCAGGTACCCGAACGCCTTCTCCCACGTGTCGCCGGCCTGACTGGCGTCACAATCCGGTGCCGTGAAAGGGGATGCTGCCGAGATGAAGCCGGAGACAAGCAGGATGGCGTCGGTCGTATCGGGGCCGCGGTTGATGGCCGGCAGCGGCGGCAGTTCGGTCTTGGTCACTGCGGACGCCCCGTTGGCCAAGACTCGCTTGTCTGACTTGCCGCGCATCAACGTGCGGTAACTCGTCCGGGCCCGGAACGCCGCACGCCCGTTGCACGGGGCGAACCCGCCCAGGTAGTCGGGATCCGTGAATCCTCGGGGCATGCGACCGAAGAGCTTCCGCTTCTCGATGTCGACGCGGTCCTTCGGGTGCCGGAGCCGCAGATCCAGGGGTTCCACGTGGCGGCACATCTTCGAACTCACCCGACGGGAGAAGGCGCGTTCGAAGACCCTGGCCGAATCGACCCGCAAGGTTTGCGCCGCTGACGCGGACACGCAGGCTCCCGGCGACCGACCGTGACCCCTGCTTCTTGGGCTTGAGGACTGGGACGGTCACCGCGTAGCGCTTTCGACCGTCTTGGTCGACGCCGATCGGTTCCGAGCCGCCGAGGACAGTGATGCCGGTGATCGCCTCGCGCGGGGCGCCACCGGGGATGCTGATGCGCGGCTGGTCGGTTGAACGCACCATCGCATACACGATGGCGACTTCTCCTGGGCGTCGGCGAGTGGGCAAGCGCATCATCGCGGCGTTGCCCGACTCGTGGACCTGCAGCGGACTGCCAGTTGTGGGTGTACCCCCGCCGGGGACCTTGTTGCCGATGGTGGATGGGCCGTCGTCCTTGGTGCGACTGGGGTCGGGTGCCGAGGTGAGTTCCTTCCCGTTATCGAGATGAGGTGCAGTCGGGGTCGGGGAGACGGTTGGTGCTGCTGGCTGGGCGGATTCCTCCGCTGCCGCTGGAGTTCCGCCTCCCAGCCCTGCCAGAAAAAGTGCAGCGGCCGCCGACGCCAGCACGGCCTGGCTCGTTCGGTGACTCAAGAGAACCCGCATACCCAGCTCCCATTAGGTGAAGCGAAGTCACTGACGGTACATGCATCAGCACGCAGCGTCCCCGGCTTTGGGTGTGGCCATCACCCATGTGGGCGATGGCAGTGTCCAATGGCCGAACGTGAGGTGTCGGTTGGGAGGCGGGCCCTCCGGGCGAGGATTTCGCCGTGCATTGCAGGCGCAGGTCTGCCACGCTCGGCGCTGTCGGACATCGGATCTGTTGAAGGAGCATGGGAATGCGCGTCGTGGTTGCACTCGGAGGAAACGCCCTGCAGAAGCGCGGGGAACCGATGACCGTGGAGAACCAGCGCGACAATGTCCGGGTCGCGTGCCGCGCTCTGAGCCCGGTCGCCATGGAGCACGAACTGGTCGTGTCACACGGTAACGGCCCGCAGGTCGGGTTGTTGTCCTTGCAGGCGTCCTCGTACGACGAGGCGTCGGAGTACCCGTTCGACGTGCTGGGCGCCCAGACCGAGGGCATGATCGGGTACTTCATCGAGCAGGAGCTCGGCAATTACCTGCCCGTCGAGAAGCCGATCGCGACCATCCTCACCATGACCGAGGTCGACGCCGACGATCCGGCGATGGCTGACCCCACCAAGTTCGTGGGGCCCGTCTACACAGAGGAAGATGCCAAACGACTGGCCGCGGACAAGGGCTGGACGGTCAAGCAGGACGGTGACGCATGGCGCCGGGTGGTTCCGTCACCGGTCCCCAAGAGGATCTTCGAGATCCGCCCCATCAAAGCTCTACTCGAACTCGGGGCGGTCGTGGTCTGCACCGGAGGTGGCGGCATTCCCACGATGTACGTTCCCGGCGGCAGCGAACTGGAAGGCCCCTGGGACTTCAACGACAAGCATCTGGTCGGTGTCGAGGCGGTCATCGACAAGGATCGGTCCTCGGCGGTGTTGGCGGAGGATCTCGAAGCCGACCTGCTGGTGATCGCGACAGACGCTGATGCGGTGTATCTGGGTTGGGGCACGCCGGACCAGAAGGCGATCGCGGCTGCCTCGCCCGACGCGATCGAGGCGTACGACTTCCCGGCCGGTTCGATGGGCCCCAAGGTCGAGGCAGCCGCTGACTTCGCCCGCAAGAACCCGGGTCGAGCGGCCGTGATCGGCGCGCTGGAGGATCTGCCGGCCATCATGGCCGGAGAGAAGGGCACCCGGGTCACCACCGATGCCACCGAGGTGACCTTCCACTGACGGCCCGAGCGCGCGACCGGCTCATTCGTCAGGGCCGTCGATCGATCACAGTCGGGACTCGATCGATCACAGAGGGACCGGTCCTCATCGGTGCCGACACCGGCGCTTTGACCACCTTGCGAATCGCCGGGTACCCTTGTGAGGTTGTCGCCGCAAGACCGTGTCTTCGGCGCCCCGACGAAATCCCGCTGGGGACCCACCGGCTCGATCGCAGGAGATCAAAATCGTGCGCACTTACACGCCCAAACCGGGTGAGACCGAGCGCAAGTGGCATGTCATCGACGCCGAGGACATCGTCCTCGGTCGCCTGGCCTCCCACACCGCACGCTTGCTGCGCGGAAAGCACAAGCCGGTCTTCGCCCCCCACGTCGACACCGGTGACTTCGTCGTCGTGGTCAACGCCAGCAAGGTCGCGTTGACCGGCAGCAAAGCCACCGACAAGTTGGATCAGCGCCACTCGGGATATCCCGGCGGTCTGTCACGCCGAACCTACGGGGACCTGCGTGAGAACGACCCCCGGCGCATGGTCGAAAAGGCCGTCAAAGGGATGTTGCCCCACAACTCCCTGGGCCGTGCCCAGTTGAAGAAGCTCAAGGTGTACGCGGGTCCCGATCATCCCCACGGCGCCCAACAGCCCGAACCCTACAAGTTGGATCAGGTGGCCCAGTGACCGACGAAATCATCGAGACCGACGTCATCACGGCTGGCGAGGATGACCTCGGCGGCGTCGAGATCGTGACGGAGATCGCCGAAGTGTCGGGGATCCCCGCCCGCACCGCCGAAGGTGCGGCCGTGGGTCGCCGCAAGGAAGCGGTTGCGCGGGTGCGCTTGGTCCCCGGCTCCGGCAACTGGGACATCAATGGCCGGTCCCTGGACGCGGCCTTCCCGGACAAGGTCCACCAGCAGCTGATCAGCAGCCCGTTCGTGGCCACCGGCTCCGTGGAGCAGTACGACGTTTTCGCTCGAATCGATGGCGGTGGCCCGTCAGGTCAGGCCGGTGCCCTGCGACTCGGTATCGCCCGGGCCCTGAACGGCATCGACCCCGAGGCACACCGTCCGACCCTGAAGAAGGCCGGATTCCTCACCCGCGACGCCCGGGCCAAGGAGCGCAAGAAGTACGGCCTCAAGAAGGCCCGCAAGGCGCCGCAGTACTCCAAGCGCTGACGGGCACCTCGTGGCCCGGTTGTTCGGCACCGATGGGATCCGCGGTCTCGCCAACCGCGACCTCACCGCACCGCTTGCGCTGGACCTCGCCATGGCGGGTGCGCGTGTCCTCAGCGCCCAGTCCCCGCGGGAACGCCCACTTGCGGTCGTCGGCAGAGACCCCCGCGCGAGCGGTGAGTTCCTCTCGGCCGCAGTTGTGGCCGGGATCGCCGCGACCGGAGTCGATGTCTGGGATGTCGGTGTGGTCCCCACCCCCGCCGTCGCGTTCCTCACCCACGACAGCGACGCCGACTTCGGCGTCGTCCTGTCGGCGTCTCACAACCCCATGCCGGACAACGGCATCAAGTTCTTCGCCCGCGGTGGTCTGAAGCTCCCGGACGACGTCGAGGACCGGATCGAGACCGCGCTCGCCGACCCGCAACCGGGACCCACCGGACGGGACGTGGGCCGGGTCCGCTCGGGCGGCGACCCCATCGGCCGGTACGTGCGTCATGTCGTCGGAACCGTGACCGAGGACCTGTCCGGACTTCGTGTCGTCGTGGACGGCGCCAACGGGGCGGCCAGCGTCGCCGGTCCCGAAGTGCTGAGGGAACTGGGTGCCGACGTCATCGAGATCCACACGGGTCCCGACGGTTACAACATCAACGACAACTGCGGGTCCACCCATCTCGACGATCTTCGCGCTGCGGTTCTGAGCGAGGGAGCCCATGTCGGGATCGCCAATGACGGCGACGCCGATCGATGCCTTGCCGTGGATGCCGACGGAAACGTCGTGGACGGCGACCAGATCATGGCGGTCCTCGCGATCGGCATGAAGCAGTCCGGCCGCCTGCGACACAACACCGTCGTGGCGACAGTGATGTCCAACCTCGGGTTCCGTCTCGCCATGTCGGCCAACGACATCAACGTCGTCGAGACCGCAGTCGGCGATCGATACGTGCTGGAGGAGATGCTGCGCGCCGACTACGTCCTCGGAGGCGAGCAGAGCGGCCATGTCCTGATGCTCGAGCACTCGACCACTGGTGACGGTGTGCTGACGGCGGCGCACTTGCTGGCCCGGATGGCGGCAGCGGGACAGCCCTTGGCTCAACTCAGCGCGGTGATGAAGCGATTGCCCCAAGTGCTCGTCAATGTCCCGGGTGTCGACAAGAGTGCCGTCGGGAGCAACGCCGCAGTTCAGACAGCGGTCAAAGCCGCGGAGGATCGTCTCGGGGATGCCGGCCGCGTACTGCTGCGCCCCTCGGGTACCGAGCCCCTCATCCGGGTCATGGTCGAGGCCGAGTCACACGACGAGGCGGAGCAGATCGCCGCTGATCTGGCGGGCGTGGTTCAGCAACACCTGTCGTTATAGAAACGCAGCCACCCGTACGCTGGGCTCATGTGCGGAATTGTGGGCTATGTAGGTGACGGATCGGCCCTGGATGTCGTGATCGAGGGCCTGCGTCGCCTTGAGTACCGCGGCTACGACTCAGCCGGTGTGGCACTCGCCGACCACGGGCGATTGTGGACGCGCAAGCGTGCGGGCAAACTCAACAACCTCGTCGAGGCGGTAGCCGACGAAGACGTGCCGCCCGCCACCACGGGAATCGGTCACACGCGCTGGGCCACGCACGGCGGGCCCGACCGACATGAACGCGCACCCTCACGTGTCGGCCGACGGCAACGTCGCCATCATCCACAACGGCATCATCGAGAACTTCGCCGAACTCCGGGAGGAACTGGGTCTCGCCGGGGTCACCCTGCAGTCCGAGACGGACTCGGAGGTGGCCGCCCACCTCGTCTCCGCAACGCTGCCGGCCACTGGCGGCGACCTCGCCGAGGCCATGCGGCGCGTGGCACGCCGACTCAACGGTGCTTTCACGCTGGTCGCTCTCGATGCCCGCCGTCCTGATGTGATCGTCGGAGCCCGGCGCAACTCCCCACTCGTGGTCGGCGTCGGCGACGGCGAGGCGTTCTTGGCCTCCGACGTTGCGGCGTTCATCGCCCACACCCGCAATGCGATCGAACTCGGCCAGGACCAGGTCGTCGAGGTGACGCCGAGACGCCGTGACGGTCACCGACTTCGACGGAGCCCCCGCCGAGGTGACCCCGTTCACGGTTGACTGGGACGCCTCCGCCGCCGAGAAGGGCGGCTACGACCTGTTCATGCTCAAGGAGATCGCCGAGCAGCCCCGCGCCGTCGCGGACACCCTGCGGGGTCGGATCGAACGCGACGGCACACTGCGTCTGGACGACATGCGCATCACCGACGTCGGAACTGCAGGGAGATCGGCAAGATCGTCGTCGTCGCCTGTGGGACCGCCTATCACGCCGGCTTGGTCGCCAAGTACGCCATCGAGCATTGGACACGCATTCCGGTCGAGGTCGAACTCGCAAGTGAGTTCCGGTACCGCGATCCGATCGTCGACCGCGCCACTCTCGTGATCGCGATCTCGCAGTCGGGCGAGACCATGGACACCCTCATGGCGTTGCGCTACGCACGCGAGCAGGGTGCGCGGGTCCTCGCGATCTGCAACACCGTCGGGTCCACGATCCCGCGTGAGAGCGATGCGGTGTTGTACACGTACGCCGGTCCCGAGATCGCCGTCGCTTCCACCAAGGCGTTCCTGACCCAGATCGTTGCCGCCTACCTGGTCGGCCTCTACCTCGCTCAGGAACGCGGCAACATGTTCGGTGATGAGGTCCGCCGCATCCTGGACGAACTCGAGGACATGCCGAGCAAGGTCGATCTCGTGCTGGACACCGTCGAAGGGGTGCGGGCGATCGCCCGCGAGCTCGCCGACTCACCATCGGTACTGTTCATCGGCCGCCACGTCGGGTTCCCCGTCGCACTCGAGGGGGCCCTGAAGTTGAAGGAACTCGCGTACATGCACGCCGAGGGATTCGCTGCCGGCGAGTTGAAGCACGGCCCCATCGCTCTCATCGAGCCAGGTATCCCCGTGATCGTCGTGGTGCCGTCGCCTCTGGGTCGGTCCGTGCTGCACGACAAGATCGTGTCGAACGTCCAAGAGGTCCGCGCCCGCGGAGCGCGGATGATCGTGATCGCCGAAGAGGGTGACGAGTCCGTCAACCCCTACGCGGACCATGTCATCCGGGTGCCACCCTGCCCCACTCTCATGCAGCCGCTGGTGGCGACGGTTCCCCTGCAGGTGTTCGCCTGCGAGATGGCGACTGCCAAGGGTCACGACGTCGACCAGCCCCGCAACCTGGCGAAGTCCGTCACCGTGGAGTGAGGCGCTACGGATCCCGCATCCACCAGCCGGGTGACGGCGCCGCGCGAACGGGTAGAGCGCGTGACACTGTGAGCCCGTGATTGTGGGGATCGGCGTCGACTTGGTCAACGTCGCCAAGTTCGGTGCCAACGTGACCCGGACTCCGGGATTCGCCGGTGTTCTGTTCACCGACCGGGAACGATCCGACGAATTGGGGCAGGAACGCTCGATCGCATCGTTGGCGGCCCGGTACGCGGCCAAGGAGGCGACCGCCAAGGCCCTGGGAGTCCCGCCCGGGACGAGATGGCATGACTGCGAAGTGCTCGCCGAACCGGACGGCAGGCCCTATGTGCACACCCGCGGCCATCTCGCTGAGGCGGCGGCGGAGCTCGGGGTCGCCGCGTTCCACCTCTCACTCGCGATGGAGGGTGACGTCGCCATCGCCTATGTCGTCGCCGAGGGCAGCGCGTCGTTGGACGGAGTCCGTGCTCGGCGGATGGTGGAGACCGCATAGGTTGAGTTCATGCGCCCTGCCTATGACGTGACGTCGATCTACGCGGCCGAGGCCGCCATGATGAAGCAGATCCCCGCCGACGACCTGATGGCCCGGGCGGCGCGAGGCCTGGCGCGGGTGATCCTCGATGTTCCCCAGCCCGCCCGGATCGCGGGCGCCCGGGTCGTGCTGCTGATCGGGTCCGGGAACAACGGCGGTGATGCTCTGTTCGCCGGGGCGGCGCTGGCCCGGCGTGGCGCTCGTGTCGACGCCATCACGTTGGGTGCCGAGTTCCACGAACGGGGAGGGCGGGCACTGCGTGCCGCCGGTGGTCACATCCGCGACCACACGTCCCCCGCGGCCCCAGATCTCGTCTCGGCAGCGGACATCGTCGTCGACGGGATCGTGGGGATCGGCGCTCAAGGTGCGCTGCGTGCGGACGCAGCGCAACTCGTTGCGGCGATCCCCACGACCGCCTGGGTGGTGGCGGTGGACATCCCCAGTGGGGTCGATCCGAACACCGGCGTGGTGGCCGACCCCAACGCGGTGGTGACGGCCGACATCACGGTGACTTTCGGGGCATTGAAAGCCGGACAACTCCTGCCGCCCGGGCGGGAAAGGTGCGGAATCCTGGAACTCGTCGACATCGGGCTCACGCCATACGCGGCCGCGCAAGAGCCGCTGTTCACGGTGTTGTCGCTGGCCGACGCCGCCCCGTACTTCGCTCCCCCCGGCGAGTCCGACTACAAGTACAGCCATGGCGTTCCGGGGGTGTGGGCCGGTTCCCGGCTGTATCCGGGGGCAGCGCACATGGTGGTGGGCGCGGCGCGCCACGGCGCCGTGGGCATGGTTCGGCTCTGGCAGGATCCTGCGCCTGAGGTCGCGGCGCAGGTGGTCACGCGATACCCCGACATCGTCCTCGCCAGAGGCCCGGTCGGAGACGATTCCAAGGCCACTGCCTGGATCGCGGGCCCCGGCATCGGCACGGGCTCGGAGGAAGTCGAAGGTCTCGCTGCGGTGCTCGCGACGGACCTCCCGGCGGTCATCGACGCCGACGCCTTGACCCTCGTCAGCCAGGAGCCGAGCCTGCGCCAGGCGATCGTGGACCGCGATGCTGCCACAGTCATCACCCCGCACGTGGCTGAGTTCACCCGGCTCGGGTTCTCGCTGGACGATGACCGGGTTCGGTCGGCACGGGCTGCGGCGGAGCAGTTGCGGGCCATCGTTCTGCTCAAGGGCGCGGGGACGGTCATCGCCGCGCCGGGTGGAGAGACCTACGTCGATGTCATGGGGCCCGCAGCGTTGGCGACGGCGGGAACCGGTGACGCGCTGTCCGGTCTCATCGGTGCCGCCCTGTCGCGCCATCCAGAAGACACGGCTCGGGCAGTTGCGGCAGCTGTCGTGGTTCACGGGGTTGCCGCTCGCAAGGCCAGCGCCGGTGGTCGCCCCATGACCGCATGGGATTTGGTCCAGTACGTCCCGGAAGCTGTGGCGGCCTTGCGGGCCGACCAGGATTAGGGTCGGTTCTTTCAGACCCCAGGTGAGTGGGCCCGGCCGGTCAGTCCACCGGTCCGTGGCCCGACAGATGCGGATGGACGTGCTCGTCTGTCTCCTCGAGAACCTCTTCGTCGGGGATCTCGGCTTCGACGTCGGCGGCGTGCACGGTGTGCATCATGGCCCAGATCGCCCAACCCGCGAACGCGAGGACCACAACACCGACAGTGACCCATGCGAGGATTGTCGGCAGTTGAGTCAGGTGGAACATCACCCAGGCGACCCCCGCAGAGGCGGGGATGGTGATGATCCACGCGAGGACCATCTCGCCGACGACCCGCCAGTTGGCGCCGCGGCCTGATCCGACGCCGGCGCCGACGACGGAGCTGGCGGCTGCATGCGTCGTCGAGATCGGCACGCCGAGCGATGTCGCGCCGAAGATCGCGGTCGTGGCGCCGATGTTGGCCGCGGCACCCGAGTTCGCGTGCAGTGTCGTGATCTTCAGGCCCATCGTCTCGATGATCTTCCAGCCGCCCCACAACGTGCCTACCGCGATGGCGGTGTAGGCGGACAAGGCCACCCACTCGGGAACCTCGACGGACTTTCCGTCGGCTCCGACGGTCGTATACCCGGCACCCAGCAGCAGGGCGGCGATGACGCCCATGGTCTTCTGGGCGTCGTTCGCGCCGTGGCCGAATGACAGTGCCGCCGAGGCGACCAACTGCAGTCCCTTGAAGACGGGGTGGTTGTCGTGCCACTTCAGGAGCTTCTGGATGCCGTAAACGAGGTAGAAGGCGATGAACGCGATGCTGAGCGCGACCGCCGGCGAGGCGATGATTCCGATGGCCGCTTTGCTGACACTGTCCCAGGAGATGGCGGCGAAGCCGCCGGCGGCGAGACCCGCACCGACCAGGCCACCGATGATCGCGTGGCTCGATGACGACGGCATCCCGAAGTACCACGTGGCGTAATTCCAAGCGACCGCCGCGAACAGCGCAGCGAATACGACCGCGATTCCGGCGTACTGCGAGTTCACGGTCTTGGCCACTGTGCTGGCCACGGCCGTACCCACGACGAAGTAGGCGAGGAAGTTGAAGGTGGCGGCGAACGCGGGGGCGAATCGAGCCGGTAGGGCCCTGGTCGCGACGACCGTGGACACGGTGTTCGCGGCGTCGTGGAAACCGTTGGTGAAATCGAAGATCAGTGCCAGGGCGACCAGCGCGATGACCGATATCAGCAACACATCCACAATGAACGCCCTTCGACAGGAACCTGAACGCCAGGTGACGTCCAGGGGATCGTGTCAATGATGGATGACGTTGTGTCCGCGTTGCGCGGTTTGAGATGAACGCTCCATGAACGACCTGTGAACGCTCGTTGCATTTCGTTCATCCGGGGGTCGCGTGCGTCGGGTCGGCGGCGTCGGGACAATGGGGTCATGCGACGTGCCATGGCCGAGGTCAACTTAGCGGCCATCGGCAGCAATGTCATGCGGGTCAAGGCGGCCGCTCCTGACGCCAGGCTGCTAGCGGTGGTCAAAGCGGACGGGTACGGGCATGGCATGATTCCGGCCGCCCGGGTGGCCCGGGCCACGGGTGCGGACTACCTCGGCGTAGCACTTCCCAGCGAGGCGATCGAGGTCCGTGAATCGGGCGACGGCGGCCCCTTGTTGTGTTGGCTCCACACGCCGGACGACGATCTCACCGAATGTGTCGCACGAGACGTGGAACTGTCGGTGGCGTCCCCGGACACGCTCGAGCAGGTGTGCGAAGCGGGGCGTCATACGCGCCGTCGAGCCCGAATCCATCTGAAGGTCGACACGGGCTTGGGTCGCAACGGAGCCACGATCGCGGACTGGTCCCGGCTGATCGCCGCCGCCCTCGCTCGTCAGGACGACGGACTGGTCGAGATCGTCGGCATCTGGAGCCACCTCGCGTGTTCCGACCAACCGGACTCACCGGTGACCGCACGTCAGGTCGGTGTGTTTCGCGACGCTCTCGCGCAGGCGGAGGAGGGAGGGTTGGTGCCGGAACTTCGACACCTGGCCAACAGCGGAGGGATCTTTGCGCATCCCGACACACATTTCGACATGGTCCGATGTGGGATCGCGATCTACGGCCTTACTCCCGGTCCCGCCATCGGAAGCTCGGCGGCCTTGGGACTCATCCCTGCGATGACGGTGGGGACGGAGCTCGCTTTGGTCAAGCGGGTCCCAGGGGGCCAGGGGGTCTCCTACGGGCACCGATACCGGACTCGCCGCGCGACCCGGCTCGCTCTGGTCCCGGTCGGATACGCCGATGGGGTTCCGCGCAGCGGATCCAGCCGCATCCCGGTTCAGATCAATGGACAGCGTTTCACTGTGTCCGGGATCATCGCCATGGACCAGATGGTCATCGACATCGGGGACACCCCGGCGAAACCGGGCGACGAGGTCCTGCTGTTCGGCTCCGGTCGTCACGGTGAGCCCACGGCCGACGATTGGGCCATCGCCTGCGGCACGATCAACTACGAGATCGTCACCCGGATCGGTCCGCGCATCCCGCGCCGTCACCTCGGTGGGGCCGCGTGATGACTCGTGCCGGGCGGACACTGCTGGTCCTGGGCTCGGCCGGGCTCGGTGTCGCTGCGGGTGTTGCTGCCGAGCGGGCGCTGATGAGGGTCTCGTTCCCGACACCCGCGGACGGTGACGACGCGGTGGGGACGTTGCGCGGCGACCCGCATCCGCTGACGGCCGATGACGGGACCGTCCTCCATGTGGAGATCGACGAACCTGCCGACCCGGCTCAGGGCGATGTCACGGTGGTGTTCAGCCACGGTTACTCGCTGAATCTCGATACCTGGCACTACCAGCGCCAAGCGTTGCGGGGGCGGGCGCGACTAGTGCTATGGGACCAGCGATCCCATGGCCGCAGCGGGCGGGCGGCGCCGAACGGCCCCATCATCGACCAGTTGGGTCGGGACCTGGCCAGAGTCCTCGACGCGTGCGCCGCCACCGGGCCCGTCATCCTGGTAGGTCACTCGATGGGCGGGATGACAGTCATGGCGCTGGCTGCCGAGCGACCGGAACTCTTCGGAGGGCGGATCCGTGGGGTCGCCTTGATCGCCACGAGCGCCGGGGGGCTCGACGACCTCGATCTGCATCTGCCCCAACCCCTGGCGCGTCTGTTCCACAAGGAGGCCCCCCGGGTCGCGGCAGCCCTCGCCGCGCGTTCCGAGCTCATCGACCGGAATCGGGCGCGGACCACCGATTTGGATTTCCTGCTGACCAAACGACTGTCCTTCGGCGGGGGCGTCTCGCGGGACCAGGCGCGCTTCGTGGCCGACTTGATCGGGAGTACCCCTATCGAGGTCGTCGCCGACTTCCTTCCTGAGTTCGACCATCACGACAAGATGCGGGCACTGTCCGCGCTCGATCGCGTCGAGACGCTGGTCATGGTGGGCGACCGCGATGTGCTCACGCCGGAAAGTCACAGCCGGCAGATCGTGCGGGAGGTGCCGGGAGCCGAGTTGGTGATCCTGCCGGCGACCGGTCACATGATCATCACGGAACGCCACCAAGAGGTCTCCGAGCACCTGGTGGACCTGCTGGCCACGGTCCGCGCCCGCGGATGATGGTCGGGGTGGGCGACCCGGACGCCATGGAAGCAGTGGGTGAGGTGATCGGCTCGATGCTCAAGGCCGGCGACGCGGTATGCCTCACTGGTCGGCTGGGGGCGGGCAAGACCACACTCGTGCGCGGCGTGGCCCGCGGAATGGGGGTCCAGGGGGTCGTTGCGAGTCCCACGTTCGTCCTCAGCCGCCGCTACGCGGGTGCTGTTCCGCTCGTGCACTGCGACGCTTACCGTCTGGGACCCGACGATGATTTCGCTGACGTCGTCTCCGACCCCGAGGACGTCGTGGTGGTGGTCGAGTGGGGTGACCCCGTCATGCCGGCGTTCGCTGATTCGTGGTTGTCAGTCGACATCGAGCGCCCCAGCGGCACGGGCGGGGAGGACCGCAGGCTGATGCTGCGGGGAGTCGGGGCAGAGTGGGACGATGGGCGGGTGGCTGAGTTGTTGGAACGACTGGCCAGTGTGAGGGGAACCCGTGGGTGAGGGGAGCTCGTGGGCGATGGCAACCAACGCCCTCCCGGGCGCAACGGTCAGGCGCGCCCTGCGAGCCACGTCATGATCCTGGCCGTCGACACCTCCGGCGTGGTTGCCGTGGTGGCCCTCGCCACGACGGCGGGGGACTTGCATTTCGGAGCCACGGGCGCCAACCCGCGGGCGCATGCCGAGGAACTCGCACCGCTGGTCCGACAGGCACTGGCTCGCGGAACCCCTCAGCGCGTCGTCGCCGGGCGGGGACCAGGGTCCTTCACGGGGCTGAGAGTGGGACTCGTGTTCGCGCAGGTTTTCGGGTGGGCGCGGGGTCTGCCCGTCAGCGGAGTCAGCTCGCTCGACGTGGTCGCCCGGCAGTACGCCCTCGTCGACGGGTGGGTCGTGCTGGATGCCCGCCGCCGCGAGGTGTATCTCGGTCGTTACCGCTCGGGTCGGCCGGACGCCGCACCGCGGGTTGTGACCCGAGACGAGGCGCGTGCGGCCATCGGCACCGAGACGGCAGTCGGTGACGTAGCACTGCTGACGGATACTGACCGCAGAGCGGTCGGGACCACCCGACTGACTCCAGCGAGTCTGGCGCAGTGCGCCGCCGCCACGAGGGGACGAGGGTCCCTGCAGCCCGATTACCTGCGGCGCCCCGACATCACCTGGTCACCCGCCAAGCAAGGAGCCCCGCCTCCATGAATCTGCGCCCCGCCCGGGCCGGCGACCTGCCCGCGATCATGGCCATCGAAGTTGACGTGTTCCCGGATTCCGCTTGGACCGTCGACCAGATGCGCGATGAGCTCTCCCGGGACACCCGCTGGTACACCGTGGCCGAAGACAGTGACGCCCTGATCGGCTACCTGGGCCTGTATGTCGTCGAGCCGGACTGTGACCTCCAGACCATCGCGGTATCGCCCAACGCCCACGGTCGGGGTGTCGGAACGGCCCTGCTCGGGGCGGCCGTGGCCCATGCGTGGTCCGTCGGGTGCTCCCGGATGTTCCTCGAGGTCCGGGCGGACAATGACGCGGCCCTGCGGCTGTACGAACGCACGGGCTTCGTTCGGCTCGGGCGCCGTTCTCGGTACTACCCTGACGGCGCCGATGCCGTGACCATGCGGCTACGTCGCCATGAGGTCCCCGATTTGGCGGAGGCCGTTCATGCGTGACGAGCCCGTGGTCCTGGGGATCGAGACCTCCTGCGACGAGACAGGTGTCGGGATCGTCGTGGGTACTGACCTGCGTGTGAATCTGCTCGCCAGCAGCGCCGCCGAACATGCGAGGTACGGCGGCATCGTGCCAGAGATCGCGAGCAGGGCGCACCTGGCGGAGATGCTGCCCACCCTCGCCGAAGCGTGCCGGGCTTCTGGTCTGGCGTTGTCGGACATCGACGCGATCGCCGTAACCGCCGGCCCTGGCCTCGCGGGAGCCCTGGTGGTCGGGGTCGCGGCGGCAAAGGCGCTGGCCCTGGCGTTGGACAAGCCCGTCTACGGGGTCAACCATCTGGCGGCTCATGTTGCCGTGGACACCCTCGTGTCCGGCCCGCTGCCTGACAACTGCGTCGCGCTGTTGGTGTCCGGCGGGCACAGTTCGCTGCTCCACGTGCGCGATCTGGTGGGCGATGTCGAACCCCTCGGGGTCACCATCGACGACGCGGCGGGGGAGGCGTTCGACAAAGTTGCCCGGTTGCTGGGCCTCCCGTTCCCGGGTGGTCCACCGATCGACGCCGCGGCGAGGTCCGGTGACGCGCAGGCCATAGCGTTCCCGCGCGGCTTGACGTCGCCCCGGGATCAGCAGCGGCATCGTCATGACTTCTCGTTCAGTGGTCTGAAGACAGCTGTCGCCCGTTGGGTCGAGCAGTGTCACGCGGACGGGCGCCCCGTGCCGATCGCCGACGTCGCTGCCTCATTCCAGGAAGCAGTCGCCGATGTCCTGGTCAGCAAAGCTGTCCTCGCCTGCGCGGACACGGGCGCTGACACCCTGGTGATCGGCGGCGGCGTCGCCGCCAACTCGCGGTTGCGGTTCCTCGCCCAAGAGCGCAGCGCCGCGGCGGGGGTGAGGGTGCGGATCCCGCCACCAGGGCTGTGCACGGACAACGGAGCCATGGTCGCCGCGCTGGGCGCACTGGCAGTCCAGCGGGCGGTTCCCCCCAGTCCTCTGGATTTCCCCTCGGACTCAGGCCTTCTCGTCACCGAGGTGTTGAGCGGTCACCCAGTCCAACCGGAATAGCGCAGGCCCGCGGCGACCGCGCCGGCCACGACCACCACCACCAGGAATGGGGCACGCAGTAGCAGCGCGATGAACCCCGCCCCCACGCCGGCCATTCGGGCGTCGAGCGTCACCGCCTGCCCGGCGCCGACGGTCTGGACGACGACCAGTGCTGCCAGCATCGCAACGGGGATCAGGCTCGTGACCCGGCTGACGCGCCGATCATCCAGCCATTCCTTCGGGACGACATAGCCGACCAGTTTGAGCAGGAAACATCCAGCGCTGGCGATCAGGACTGCCGGCCACATCAGGGTCGGCTCCGGCGCAGTCCGGCGACAACAGCGATGAGGGCACTGGCCAGGACGGGAATCCCGGGGCTGACCAGGGGGATAAGTATCACGGTCACCCCGGCGGCGACGATGGCGACCACGCGCGCCTCATGATGGGCCAGGCGGGGCCACAGCAGTGCGAGGAATGCTGCTGCCGCAGCGGCGTCCAGCCCGTAAGCACGGGGATCACCGATCAGGCCGACAGTAAGTGATCCAATCAGTGTGCCGATATTCCACAGGACAAAGACCGAGACGCCCGTCGCCCAGAACGCGTACCGCAGGATGTCCGGGTCGGGGTCGTCCGCGCTGGCCACCGCCATGGCCGTGGACTCGTCGATGGTCAGTTGTGCTGCGAGCGGGCGCTGCCAGCCTCGCGGTGCCAGCGACCGGGCCAGTGAGAGGGCATACAGGCCGTTGCGCATCCCCAGCAGCAGCGCCGTCGCGACCGCGGCCACGACCAGGCCCCCGGATCCCAGGGTCGCCACCAGAGCGAACTGCGATGCCCCCGTGAACATGAACACCGACAACGCCTGGGTCTGCCAAGCGTCGAAACCGTTGGCAACTGCCAGCGCCCCGAACGATATGCCGTAGGCGCCGGTCGCTGCGCCGATGGCCAAAGCGTCGATGGTGACCTCCCGCCGGGAGCGGGAATCGGCCGGCGAGGTCATGGTTCGTAGCCTAGGCAGTCACGGGATACTCGATTGCCGTGCCGTGCCGTGCCGTGCCGTGCCGTGCCGTGCCGTGCCGTGCCGTGCCGTGCCGTGCCGGGACGGTCGGCAGTGCCCGCCGTCGGATCTCCTGCGGCTTCCCAGCTCCGGGCGGTTGATGAACCGGCGAGGAAGGTAGACGGGAAGGCTCACACGGCCCGAACCAGAAGGGCGACGGCCTCGCCTTCGGATCGGGTCAGCACCAGTTCCGCTGCGTGGCCCTCGGCCGGCAACTGCAACTGCCGCCGCAGGGCCTGTGGGTCCAGGGCCAGGCCGCGTGTGCGGATCGTCACGGTGGCGATCCCACGATTGCGCAGTTCCCGGCGCAGGGTCTTGGGGCGAGCGGGAAGTACGTCTTCGACCCGGAACCGGTGGCCCAGACGCGCCGGGGGCTCGTTGTCGGTGGTGATGTACGCGATCCCGGGGCTCACAACCCGGCCGTGGACCTCGGCGCACGCGACATCGACCAGGCCGGCCCTGACGATGGCGGGATCGGGGAGCAGCAGCCAGCTGCCGAGCGCCCCGGATGCTGCCGGTTGGGGGTCGTCCGAACTCAGAATCGCCGCAGTTTCTGAATGCCAAGGGTCGGTGCCCGACCGCAGCAGGACTGCGCTGCGGCGCGGCAACCCGTCGGTCAGTCCCGGAAACCAAACGGCTGCTTCGACGAGGTCGCCGTCGATGCTCACCCACTCGGTGGCGCAGTCGATCGGAATGGCTTCGTGCGGGATTCCGGGCGCTGCTTTTGCCACTGTCCGCGGATGCCTCGCGCCCGTTGCCGTCACCCATGACCACGGTGGTTGCCACCGCTCCGGGGCATGCGTGCGCACCGAACTGCCGTCGGGTCGGTGCCCAGCACGCCGGGCTGGGTCGACGAAAATGGCAGCGTCCGAGGGAACAGCAATCGTCGTGGCGTCGGCGCAGATCACTTCGGCGCCCGGCAGATTCGCGGTCGCCACCGCCACGGTCACGGGGTCGGAGTCGACGGCCACCACCGAGAGGCCACTGACCCGTGCGGCATGGGCGTCCGCACCGATCCCACAGCCCAGGTCGTACAAGTGAGTGACCCCGAGTTCGATCAGCCGTCTCGCCCGGCGTACCGCAGCCGCGGGGCGACTGCTCTGCTCCAGGCCGGCGCGCGTGAAGTACCAGGACTGCGCTGTCCGGCCGAACTTCGCGCCCGCCCGCCTGCGAAGCAGCGTCTGCTGGACGATGGCGGTGATCGTCTCGCCCGGGACGTCGCGAACTGCGGAACGCAAGGCAGCAAGATCGCGGGGGGCGGGTTCGTCGGGCAGGGCCGCGGCCGCCTCCCATGCATCCCTCAGGTGATCCGACTGCAAGACTGCGGGATCGATCGCCACCCTGGAAGTATCCCGCCGTTGCAGAGGTGAGGCGCCAGGAATGCCGACGCAGTGACCGTGATGCACTCGATTCCCAGGCTCGCCGCCGACCTTGGGGGCTGGGCTCGATGCCCCTAGGGGTAGGAGGTCGGTTGAGGTCAGTTGTAGCCTCCCGAGACCCCGCTGAACGACACCGAGGAGCGCCACATGTCACTGCGTCTGGGCGATGAAGCCCCTGACTTCTCCGCCGCCACCACCGACGGAGATATCGATTTCCATGATTGGAAGAGCGGCAGTTGGGCGGTGCTGTTCAGTCACCCTGCCGACTACACGCCGGTCTGCACCACCGAACTGGGACGTACTGCTCAGTTGAGTGACGACTTCGCGCAGCGGGGTGTGAAGTGCATCGCGGTGTCGGTTGATCCGCTCGCCGACCACCTGGGTTGGGCCGGGGACATCGGCGACGTGGGGGGCACGGACCTGAACTTCCCGATCATCGCCGACCCCGACCGCGACGTGTCGACGAAGTACGACATGATCCATCCCGGCGAGGGGGATACCTCCACCGTGCGCTCGGTGTTCATCATCGACCCCGACAACAAGGTCCGCCTGACCATGACCTACCCGAAGTCGGTCGGACGCAATTTCACGGAGATCCTGCGGGCGGTGGATGCGCTGCAACTGACCGACGCCGCGCCGGTGTCCACGCCGGTGGATTGGGAAGTCGGTGAGCGGGTGATCGTTTCCCCCGCGATGTCGACCGCCGACGCGAAGGATCGCTTCGGCGAGGTCGAGGAGGTCAAGCCCTATCTGCGCTGGACCGCGCAGCCCTCGGCCTGACCGACGGGCGGGACCTGGGCGGCGACCCGGACGGCGCCTTGCGTGGGCGCCTCCGCTGGCTACTCGGGTTGGCTACTCGGGTTGGCTACTCGGGTTAGCTACTCGGGTTAGCTACTCGGGTTAGCTACTCGGGTTAGCTACTCGGGTTGGCACTCTAGTTGACGGAGTGCTAATCCGGGCCTAAGGTGAGTGCTGGCACTCTCCTTGTGAAAGTGCCAACCGGCCGGGCCGTTGCGGTCCCGCGACGACGTCGACGATCCGGCCATGCCAACCGTTCGTTCACCTAATCCCGTGAGGGGGAGGTTGAGGCGTGTCAGTCTCCATCAAACCGCTCGAGGACCGCATTCTGGTCCAACCACTGGACGCCGAGCAGACCACTGCTTCGGGTCTGGTCATTCCGGATACCGCGAAGGAGAAGCCCCAGGAGGGCAGTGTCCTTGCAGTGGGTCCGGGCCGTTTCGATGACGAAGGGGAGAACCGTATCCCTCTCGACATCAAGACCGGTGACACCGTTATTTACAGCAAATACGGAGGCACCGAGATCAAGTACAACGGTGAGGAGTACCTGATCTTGTCCGCTCGCGACGTGCTCGCGATCGTGGAGAAGTGATTCCTCGCATCTGATCCACCGCCCCGGGCGGCCCGCGACCCGGGCCTCCGGGGCGGTGGTCTTTCCGGCGTCAGGCTCGAGCCGCAAGTCCTCGAGCCGGAACGCCCGGAGCACAGCCACCACCCCACAGTCATTCCCCCGGCCTCAGTCGGGACCAGCACCACAACGGGAGTTCCCACCATGTCCAAGATCATCGAATTCGACACCGCAGCTCGCTCTGCCCTGGAGCGAGGAGTCGACACCCTGGCGGATGCCGTCCGCGTCACGATCGGCCCCCGCGGCCGCAACGTGGTCATCGACAAGTCGTGGGGAGCGCCCACCATCACCAACGACGGCGTCACCATCGCCCGCGAGATCGAACTCGAGGACCCCTACGAGAATCTCGGGGCCCAACTGGTCAAAGAGGTCGCGACGAAGACCAACGACATCGCGGGCGACGGAACCACCACCGCCACCGTGTTGGCCCAGGCTCTCGTGCATCAGGGGCTTCGTGTCGTGACCGCCGGCGCCTCGCCGATCGAACTCAAGCGCGGATTGGACACCGCGTGCCAGGCCGTCGTCGATCAGTTGTTGGCCGATGCCCGCCAGGTCGACAACATCGACGAGACCCGTCAGGTCGCCACAGTCTCCTCCCAGGACCCCGAGGTCGGCGATCTCATCGCGCAGGGATTCGACAAGGTCGGTAAGGACGGTGTGATCTCGGTCGAGGACTCTCAGAGCATGGGGGTCGAGCTGGAGTTCACCGAGGGCATGCAGTTCGACAAGGGCTACATCTCGCCGTACTTCATCACCGACGCCGACCGGATGGAGGCCGTGCTCGAAGACGCGGCGATCTTGCTCGTCGGGGGCAAGGTCAGCGCCATCAGCGAGTTGCTCCCCGTTCTGGAGCAGGCCGTCCAGGCCGGCAAGCCGTTGCTCATCATTGCGGAAGACGTCGAGGGTGAAGCCTTGAGCACCTTGGTCGTCAACCGGGTACGCGGCACGTTGACCGCGGTGGCCGTCAAGGCGCCCGCCTTCGGAGATCGCCGCAAGGCGATGCTGCAGGACATGGCGATCCTCACCGGAGGGACTGTGGTGACGGAGGAGGTCGGGCTCAAGCTCGATCAGGTCGGACTCGAGGTTCTGGGGCACGCTCGCCGGGTGGTGGTCACCAAGGACACCACCACGATCGTCGAGGGTCATGGCGACGCTGCGGCCGTCGACGAGCGGGTCGCCCAGATCCGCCGCGAGATGGAGGCGACCGACTCGGAGTGGGATCGGGAGAAGCTGGGTGAACGCCTGGCCAAACTGTCCGGCGGAGTCTGTGTCATCAAGGTCGGCGCCGCCACCGAGGTCGAGATGAAGGAGCGCAAGCATCGCATCGAAGACGCGGTCTCGGCCACCCGAGCCGCGTTGGAAGAGGGTGTCGTCCCCGGTGGCGGCTCAGCGCTGCTGCATGCGGGCCGCGCTCTCGAAGAGTTGGATCTACCGGGGGACGAGGGCATCGGTGTGCAGGTCTTGCGTCGGTCCTTGGCCGAGCCGCTGTCCTGGATCGCCGAGAACGCTGGTGAGCCCGGCTCTGTTGTCGTCCACAGCGTCACGCAGGCGGGTCCTGGAGTCGGTTTCGACGCGGCCACCGGTGACTACACCGACCTCATCGCCGCCGGAGTGATCGACCCCGTCAAAGTGACCCGTTCAGCGCTTCAGAACGCGGTGTCGATCACGGGTCTGCTGTTGACCACGGAGGCACTCGTCGTGGAGAAGCCCGAAGAGCCGCAGGATGATCACGAGCACGGTCACGGTCATAGTCATGGACCCGGAGGCCACAGCCACTGATTCCCGTCAGGGACTGACCACTGATTCCCGTCAGGTACAGATAGGACCGGACCACAAGAACGACAAAGAGTCGAAACGCAACAAGGGGAGCCCCAACTCATCGAGTTTGGGGCTCCCCTTGTTGTCGTCGCCAGGCCTTGTTCTTGTCGCCAGGCCTTGTTGTTGTCGCCAGGCGGGGCTGCTGGTTCCGTCACACGGCCGTGGCGCGGCGGTGCTGCGCGAGGAGTTGAGCGCGCTCCGCCTCGGTCAGGCCACCCCAGACACCGTAGGGCTCGCGAACCTTCAGGGCGTGGTCGAGGCATTGGCGTTGGACGGGGCAGGTGGCGCAGAGGGCCTTGGCGGCCGCCTCGCGTTGTTCCCGCGCCTCGCCACGTTCCCGGTCGGGATGGAAGAAGACCTCAGAGCCCATCCTGCGGCAGGCCGCTTCGAGCTGCCAATCCCACAGATCGGCGTTCGGTCCGGGCAGACGCTTCAAGTTCGCCATGGCATCTCCTTCGATGTGCCTTCACCGTAGAACTTTTGCAAAACTGTGTCAACATAGGGAAGGAAGTTTTTTCATAGCCGAAGCAGAGTCGATCTGACAGGGGATCGAATCGGCAATCTCGGGAGGTGAATGGTGGGCGCGACTCAGACAGCCGATACTGACCATGTGGTGGACGCAGCCGAGCCCGACGTCGCCATTTCTGTCGCCGAGGCTGCGGCCCGGGTGGGCCTGACGGCGGCCACCCTACGGACGTGGCACCGGCGATATGGCCTGGCTCCGAGCGTTCGAACCGCGGGTGGGCATCGTCGATACAGTGCCTCCGATATCGCCCGACTCCGGGCTGTCCAGCAGATGGTGGCGGGCGGTGTCCCGCCGGCCGAGGCCGTCTCGGCGTGCC
Source organism: Candidatus Nanopelagicales bacterium (assembly GCA_037045355.1). Classification (NCBI taxonomy): domain Bacteria; kingdom Bacillati; phylum Actinomycetota; class Actinomycetes; order Candidatus Nanopelagicales; species Candidatus Nanopelagicales bacterium. The sequence continues at coordinate 216,070 of JBAOHO010000021.1, forward strand.
TGGATCAGTCCCCCGAGGCGCTGCGTCGCATGTCGGCTGACGAGTTCCGCGACGAGCATCCCCGGCCTCGCGCCGGAGGGGGGCAGGTCTTACCCCTGCCTGACGGCGATGATGATCAGCGCGGCCTGGCCCGAGCGGCGGATTCCCTCGACGCCCCGGCGATCACCCGGACTGTCATGGCCCTCTTCGATCGTCACGGCGTCATACCTGCGTGGGAGGGCGTGGTTGTTCCCGTGTTGGTGGCGCTGGGGGAGCGGTGGCGTCAGACGAATCGCGGTGTCGAGATCGAACACGTCGCCTCCGACGCCGTGATCGCAGCGCTTCAGGCCCACGGCGAGACCGCCGAATCGTCACGGCGACCCGTCTTGTTGGCATGTGTGCCCGACGAACAACACACGCTCCCGCTCTTCGCGTTGCAGGCCGCCCTGCGTGACGCGGGTCAGTCGTCGGTGCTGCTGGGCGCCCGCGTACCACCCGACGCCATCCACGCGGCGGTGCGCAGGCTGCGACCACGGGCAGTTGTGCTGTGGGCTCAGCGCCGTGAGTTGGCCGACCCCGAGTTGCTGACCGGGATGCCGACTCAACGGCCGGCGGTCCAGGTCGTGCCCGCTGGGCCGGGCTGGTCTGAACTCGACCTACCGGAGACCGATCGACCACACAGCCTCAGCGAGGCGGTCGACATGATCACGGGTGCAGCATGAGCCGCGAGCTCGCCTGGGCGGCCGTCACCCAGGCGCCTCAGGTGGCGCTGACGACCGTCAGCGACCGCACAGACCCATGGTCGCGATGGGCCGAAGCAGTCGTGACGATGGCGCTGGGTGACTACCGGGGCGCATTCGACGCCTTGCACCCGCTCTGCGAGCGGGACGACGAGGTGGGGGGTCTGGCGTGCGCCCGCATCGCCTCCGGTCTACGCCAGATCGACGAGCATGAAGCCGCGGTCGCCTGGGACGAGCGCGCGATCGCTGCCGGCGGACGCGCCACCACCGACGGGCTCGTCGGGCGGGCAGCCGATGCGGTCGGGATGTCCGATCCGGATCTGGCGGCGTCGTACCTGGGGGCAGGCAGGGAGCGGGCCGTCGACCTACGCGATGAGATCCGCGTCGCCTGGGTGGCAGAGGAAATCTGCCTACTCAAAGGCCAATACCCGTTGGCGCTCGCCCACGGTGAGCGCGCCCACCGGTTGTCCCTCGCCCTGGGGTCACCGCGCCACATCGTCAAGAGCGCCCTCTTCGCGAGTGCCGCGGGCCGCGCGACCGGGGCGGCGGGAACGGTCGCGCTGCTCGGAGTCGCCTTCAGCCGCGCTCAAGCTCTCGCCCTCCGGCCCATGCTGTGGCCGATCGTCACGGTCTTGGCGGATGACGCCACACCCGCCCAGCGAGTCGCAGCCGGACAAGCGGTGCGATACCTCCACGATCATCTGCCCCCGGGGTTCGGGTCCGCATGGACGGGCCGCTCGGACATCGGCACTCTGCGCCATACCGCTTGACCGCGCATCGCGGTGACGCTGCCGGGCACTATGGGCCCAGCGGCGGCAGGCTCGCCCAGCGGCTGCGGGCCCAGCGGCAGGAGAGTGGCAGATGGTTTCCGTCATGGTGTGCGATGACTCGCCATCCGTGCGCGCCGCCGTGAGACGCTGCTTGGCTGCGATCCCGGAGGTTTCCGTCATCAGCACCGCCGCCAGTGGCGAGGAACTCCTGGCCCGATACCCCGTGGAGCGTCCGGACGTCATCCTCCTCGACGTGCAGATGCCGGGGATGGGTGGATGCGAGGCCCTGCGCCGACTGCATGACCATGACCGGCGTGTCTCGGTGCTCATGCTGACGTCCGGCGAGGCGCCTGGACTGGTGGCGGAATCCGTCTCGCAGGGGGCGTTGGGATACCTGGCCAAGGACGCATCCCCCCAAGAGCTCGCCGCCGCACTCGCTGTCATCTCCGGCGATGAGCCGCATGGGACCGGACTCCCGCATCAGCGACAGTCCGCCGACCCAGGACTGACAGAGCGGGAGCAGCAGGTTCTGCGGGGCATGAGTGAGGGGCTCAGCAACTCCCAGATCGGCAAAGAGTTGTTCCTGTCCGAGGACACGGTCAAGACTCACGCACGGCGCTTGTTCCGCAAACTCAGTGTCAGCGACCGGGGACATGCTGTCGCCGAGGGGTTCCGGCGTGGCCTCATCAGCTGAGTCAGGATCGGAGGATCCTGGCTGAGCCGATCCACCCCGGTCTGCGAGTACGCTTGAAGCCCGATCCGCTGTGAGGTTGCCGTGTCCTTGCTCCCCCCCGAGGCCCAAGGGCTCCCCCCCGCCGCCCAAGGGCTCCCCCCCGCCGCCCAAGGGCTCCCCCCCGCCGCCCAAGGGCTCCCCCCCGCCGCCCAAGGGCTCCTCGACGACCCCCAGGGACCCGCCCTGGGACTCACCTACGACGACGTTCTGCTGTTACCCAATGAGTCCGACGTGATCCCGAGCGAGGTGGATACCTCGACCCGGCTGACCCGCGGAATCACGCTGGGAATTCCGTTGGTCTCCAGCGCGATGGATACCGTGACCGAGGCGCGGATGGCGATCGCCATGGCCCGGCAGGGTGGCATCGGCATCCTGCATCGCAACATGTCCGATGAGGAGCAGGCCGTCGAGGTCGACCTCGTCAAACGATCCGAGGCCGGCATGCTCACCAACCCGGTCACCTGCGGCCCGGACGACACGATCGCCGATGTCGAGCGGCTCTGCGCCCGCTACCGCATCTCCGGGGCTCCCGTCGTCGCGCCCGACGGCGCGCTGGTCGGAGTCGTGACCAACCGGGACATGAGGTTCGTCGAGGACCCCTCCATGCTGGTCCGCGACATCATGACCCCCATGCCGCTCGTCACGGCACCCATCGGCATCACCCGCGAGGACGCCTTCGCCCTCCTGGCCCGGCACCGTGTCGAGAAACTCCCGCTGGTCGATCCGGAGGGTCGCCTCGCCGGACTCATGACCGTCAAGGATTTCACCAAGTCCGAGCAGTACCCACTCGCCACCAAGGACGACTCCGGCCGACTGCGGGTCGGTGCAGCCGTGGGCGTGGGCGAAGACTCCTACAAACGCGCCAGGCTGCTCATTGATGCCGGTGTCGACGTCGTGGTCGTCGACACCGCACACGGACACTCGCGCGCGGTGATCGACATGGTGCGCCGCATCAAGGACGACACGGGCGTGCAAGTCATCGGCGGCAACATCGCCACGGCAGCCGCTGCCACCGCGCTCATCGAGGCGGGCGCCGACGGTGTCAAGGTCGGGGTGGGACCCGGCTCCATCTGCACCACGCGGGTCGTCGCCGGAGTCGGCGTTCCCCAGATCACGGCGATCCACGAGGCCGCCCGGATCGCCGGTCCCGCGGGGGTTCCTGTCATCGGTGATGGCGGGCTGCAATACAGCGGGGACATCGCCAAGGCCCTCGTGGCCGGCGCGGACACCGTCATGCTCGGCTCGCTGTTGGCCGGCTGCGCCGAGGCGCCCGGCGACATCGTCTTCGTCAACGGCAAGCAGTTCAAGCAATACCGCGGAATGGGATCACTCGGGGCGATGCAGTCGCGGGGCGAAGCCCGTTCGTACTCCAAGGACCGCTACTTCCAAGACGACGTTCTGTCAGACGACAAACTGGTCCCCGAGGGCATCGAGGGTCAGGTTCCCTACCGGGGCCCGCTGGCGGCGGTCGCCCACCAGTTGGTCGGGGGATTGCGGGCCGCCATGGGCTACTCCGGTGCCACCGACGTCGCGGACCTCAAGGTCAAGGGGCGGTTCGTCCGGATCACGTCCGCAGGTCTGCGCGAGAGCCACCCCCACGATGTCCAGGTGACGTCCGAGGCGCCCAACTACTACCCGACCGGACGGTAGTCACGATGACCGACTACGACCTGGGTGGGGCCAGGCGCAGCAGGCGGGCGTACTCGTTCGACGAGGTCAGTGTGGTGCCGTCACGCCGTACGCGTGATGCGGCCGACGTCGACCTCGGCTGGCAGATCGATGCCTACCGCTTCGCAGCGCCGATCATGGCTGCGCCCACCGACTCCGTCGTGTCGCCTGCGAGTGCCGCATTGATGGCGGACCACGGACTACTGGCCGTGCTGAACCTCGAAGGGTTGTGGTGCCGGTACGAGGACGCGTCCCCGCAACTGGCCGACATCACGTCCGTTCCGGACTCCGCCGCCATCGCGCGCATGCAGGAGATCTACTCCCGTCCCATCGATCTCGAACTCGTCGCCCGTCGCGTCTCCGAGATGAGAGCGCCCGGCAGGGTGGTGGCGGCTGCCGTGTCACCGGCGCGGGCCGCCGAACTCGCTCCCGTCGCAATGTCGGCAGGTCTCGACATGTTGATCATCCGCGGCACGACCGTCAGCGCCGAGCACGTGAGTTCGGCCGACGAGCCGATCGACCTCAAACGTTTCGTCGGTGACATGGAGACTCCCGTCATCGTGGGCGGGTGCGCCAACTACCAGTCGGCGCTCCATCTGATGCGCACCGGAGCTGCGGGTGTCCTGGTGGGGTTCGGGGGCGGCGCCGCGCACACTTCCGCGAATGTCCTGGGAGTGCGCGTACCGATGGCCACGGCCGTCGCCGAGGTCGCCGAGGCCCGGCGCGACTACATGGACGAATCCGGCGGGCGCTACGTCCATGTGTTGGCGGACGGATCCATGGGCCGTTCCGGCCACATGGTGCGGGCGCTGGCCTGCGGCGCCGACGCCGTGGTCGTGGGCTCGGTGCTCGCCCGCGGAACCGACTCTCCCGGAGTCGGGTACCACTGGGGGCCCGAGGCCGTGCACCGGGACCTACCGCGTGGCGAGCGGGTTCATCTGGGCACCGTCGGGACATTGACCGAGATCATCTCGGGTCCGAGTCGGGTCGCCGATGGATCCATGAACGTCGTCGGAGCCATCCGCAAGGGAATGGCCACCGCCGGCTACGTGGATCTCAAGGAATTCCAGCGCGTCGAGGTCGTCATTGGCGACTGATGGCTGACGAAGCGACGGGGCCGGACCGGCTCAATCCGCAGCAGCGGGCGGCGGCAATCGACGCATTGCGGGCAACCACAGCCGACGATCCCCTGGACCTGCTCGTGATCGGCGGCGGAGTCGTCGGCGCCGGGTCCGCGCTGGATGCGGCGGCCCGGGGGTTGCGCGTCGGTCTGGTGGAGCAACGCGATCTGGCATCCGGAACCTCCAGTCGCTCCAGCCGTCTGGCGCACGGCGGACTGCGCTACCTGGAGAACCGCGAGTTCGCCCTCGTCCACGAAGCGCTGACAGAGCGCGGCCTGCTGCTCGACCGGATCGCTCCGCACCTCGTGCGACCTCTGCCGTTCCTGCTGCCGTTGGCCGGGCGCGCCTGGGAGAAGCCCTACGTGGGCGCGGGTGTCACGCTGTACGACCTGTTGTCCCGGGTGGGCGCATACGGCGGCCAGTTGCCTCGCCCACGCACCCTGTCCCGGGCGGCCGTGCTCGGAGTCGCCCCGAGTTTGTCCCGATCCGCGGTCAAGGGCGGGGTGCGCTTCCATGACGCCCAGATCGACGATGCGCGCCACACTTTGGCGACGGCGCGCACGGCGGTCGGTCTCGGCGCCGCAGTGGTGACTCGATGCGAGGCATTGTCACTGCTCACCACCCCAGGCGAGCCGGTCCGCACTACCGGTGCCCGGGTCCGTGTCGGGCTCGACGCCGGGGGTCGCGAAGAGGGCGAGGAGTTCGACGTCCACGCCCGTTGTGTGCTGTCGGCAACGGGGGTATGGACCGACGAGTTTCAGTCCCGGGCGGGACTGGGGGAGCCGTCTGCCCGGGTGCGCCAATCCAAGGGCGTCCATTTGATCGTGCCACGCGATCGCATCAGGTCCACGACGGCCGTCATCGCCCGCACCGCCACGTCCGTGTTGTTCCTGCTGCCCTGGGAGGACAAGTGGCTGGTGGGCACGACCGACACCGACTATGTCGGGGACTTGGCCGATCCCCGCGCGAGCGATGACGACATCGACTATCTGCTGGAACAGGCGAACCGATGGTTGGATCCCCCGCTGACGCGTTCCGACGTCGTGGGGGTCTATTGCGGACTGCGCCCCCTCGTGGCTGCTGACCTGGACGACGACAGCGCCACGGCGCAGTTGTCGCGAGAGCATGTGATCCTGCGCCCGATCCCGGGCTGCGTCATGATCGCGGGCGGCAAGTACACCACCTACCGCGTGATGGCACGCGACGCCGTGGACGCCGTCGTCGCCGAGCGCAGTGCCTTCGTCGCGGGCGACCCCCAGCCCTGCCGCACTCACGAGATCCCCGTGGCGGGTGCCGAGGGCTACGGCGATCTGTGGCAGGCGCGCGGGCGGATGGCGCGGGAATGGGGACTGTCCGAAGACACGGTGGTCCACCTGTTGCGTCGGCACGGTGACCGGGCGGGACGGGTCGCGGAACTCGTGGCAGCCGATCCGGACCTGGGTCGTCGGCTGCATCCCGACGCCCCTTACCTGCGGGCGGAGATCGTGGTGGCAGTACAAGACGAAGGTGCCCTCACGGTCGAGGACGTGCTGGTGCGCCGTACCCGGGTCGCGCTCGAGACAGCCGATGTGGGTCGCGCGGCGATGCAGCCCGCGGTGTCGCTCATGGCGGCGCATCTCGGGTGGGACTCAGCGCACACTCGGCAGCAAGCAGAACGATTCGACACCGACTGGCCCTCGACCTGGGAGCCAGGAACCACTTTGGCGGGAGCACAGTGAGTCCCACACAAACAGTCACCGACCCCCATTTCCTGCGTGACCTCGCCGCCGAAGTCACCAGCGCCACTGGGCGAGCGTTCGAGGTGAGGTCCCCTAGTCGACGGTGGAGTGATCGCCGACGTGCCGGTATCGGATCCGTCCGATGTCACCGAGGCGTTCGGGGTCGCCCGTCGCGCGCAGCGCCAGTGGGCGGCGCTGCCCCTGCAAGAGCGCAACCGGATCATCCTGCGCTTCCACGATCTGGTCCTGGAGCACCGAGATGAGGGTCTGGACATCGTGCAGTGGGAGACCGGCAAGGCGCGCAAGGATGCGTTGGAAGATCTCCTCGACGTCTGTGTGACCGCCCGCCACTACGCCCGGGATTCGGCCCGGCTGTTGCGTCCGCGGCGGGTGCGTAGTCCCTTCCCGGGGATGATCTCGGTGACGCGATACCAGCATCCGAAGGGTGTCGTCGGGATCATCGCGCCTTGGAACTACCCCCTCACCCTCGCGGTTTCCGACGCGATACCGGCGCTGCTCGCCGGCAACACCGTCGTGGTCAAGCCCGACACCCAGACCACGTTGACCGCGCTGTGGGTCCTGCGTCTGCTGCACCTCGCGGGTCTTCCGTCCGGGGTCCTCAGCGTCGTGGCCGGCGACGGCGCTGAGTTGGGCCCCGTGATCGTCGATAACGCGGACTTCGTCATGTTCACCGGTTCTACCAGGGTCGGTCGACTCATCGCCGAGCAGTGCGGTCGTCGCCTCATCGGATGCTCGCTGGAACTTGGCGGCAAGAACGCACTCATCGTGCGAGCCGACGCGGACGTCGAGCGGGCATCGGAAGTCGCGGTGCGCGCGGTCTACGCCAACTCCGGTCAGTTGTGCATTGCCATGGAACGCATCTACGTCCATCGCGACATCTATGACCGCTTCGTGCCCCGATTCGTCGAGCGCGTCAAGGCCATGCGCGTGCGGGTGATGGTCGGTTGGGGGTCCGACATGGGTTCCTTGATCTCGGCTCGCCAACTGCACACCGTGCAGTCACACGTCGAAGACGCCGTGGCGAAAGGGGCCACCCTGCTCGCCGGTGGCCGTCCCCGCCCCGACCTGGGCCCGTACGTATTCGAGCCGACGGTCCTCGCCGATGTCACCGAGGACATGATCGTGTGTCGGCATGAGACTTTCGGGCCGGTCGTGTCGATCTATCCCATCGACAGCGATGACCAGGCGATCGCCCGGGCGAACGACAGCGACTACGGGCTCAATGCCTCGGTCCTCACGTCCGACCTGCGCGTCGGCCGACAGATGGCAGCGCGCATCCACGCCGGCACGGTCAACGTCAACGAAGGCTACGCTCCCGCCTGGGCGGCCACCCGGGCGCCGATGGGGGGCATGCGTGACTCGGGATTGGGCCGACGCCACGGCGACGAGGGGCTGCTGAAGTACACCGAGTCGCAAACAGTGGGGGTTCAGCGCATCCTTGGATTCGGGCCACCTTTCGGGTGGAGTGACCGCCGCTGGGGGGATTCCCTTACGCTGACGGTCAAAGCTATGAAGAAACTCGGGGTCAGGTAGCGCCTCCTGGCGCAGATCCTGGCGCAGATCGGAGTGACGGTGGACGCCTTTGACTATGACGTGGTCATCATCGGGTCGGGATTCGGTGGCTCGGTCGCCGCACTGAGACTGACTGAGAAGGGCTACCGCGTGGCGGTCCTCGAGGCCGGTCGCCGCTACGACGAGCAGACGTTCCCGAAGACCTCGTGGCGGGTCAACAAGTTCGTCTGGGCGCCTCGCCTGGGTCTGAAGGGCTTGCAGCGTATCCACATCCTGAAGGACGTCATCGTGCTGGCAGCCGCCGGCGTCGGTGGCGGGTCACTCATCTACGCCAACACCTTGTACGTGCCGCCGAAGCGCTTCTTCGCCGACCGACAGTGGGCGCACATCACTGACTGGGCCGCCGAGCTCGCCCCCTACTACGACCAGGCGTCGCGCATGCTCGGTGTCACGAAGAACCCGACCATGACTCCGTCGGACGAGATCATGAAGGCAGTCGCAGACGAGATGGGTGTGGGGCACACGTTCTCCCTCACTCCTGTCGGGGTGTACTTCGGCGACGGTCCGGGTGTCCCGGCCAAGGATCCCTTCTTCGGTGGGGTGGGCCCCGACCGCAACGGCTGCATGCAGTGTGGTGAGTGCATGACCGGTTGCCGGCACAACGCGAAGAACACCCTGCCCAAGAACTACCTCGGTCTCGCCGAACAGAACGGTGCCGCTGTCTACCCCCTGACCACGGTCACCGCTCTGCGACCGCTGCCCGGCGGGGGCTACGCCGTCGATACCGAGCGCACGGGTCCCGTCCCCGGGCGCGCTCGCCGTACCTTCACCGGAGCGCAGGTCGTGGTGGCCGCCGGCACCTTCAACACCCAGAAGCTGCTGCACCGGATGAAAGATGCCGGTCACCTGCACCGGATCAGTCCCGCGCTGGGCAAGTTGTCGCGCAGCAACTCCGAGAGCCTCCTGGGCGCCATGTCGAACGACCGGTCCTACGACTTCACGCGCGGAGTCGCGATCACGTCGTCCTTCTACCCCGACCCCGACACCCACGTCGAGCCGGTGCGCTACGGCAAGGGATCCAACCTGATGGGTCTGCTCACCACCGTCATGACCGACGAGGAGCCGGGTGTCCCACGGTGGAAGACATGGGTCAAGACCGTCTCCCGCAAGCCCGGTGACCTGGTGAAGGTCTTCACCGGATTGCGTGGCTGGTCGGAGCGCAGTGTCATCGCCTTGGTCATGCAGCCCGTCGACAACTCGTTGACGGTCTTCGCGAAGAAGACCCGGCTGGGCCGACTCAAGTTGTCCTCCAAGCAGGGCGAAGGTCAGCCGAACCCCACTTGGATCCCGGCCGGCAACGACGTCACCCGTCGTATCGCGCAACGCATCGACGGATTCGCCGGTGGAAACATCGGTGACCTCATCTCGGCGCCGATGACCGCGCACTTCGTCGGCGGCGCTCCCATCTCGGACTCACCCGACAACGGTGTTGTCGACCCCTACCAGCGGGTGTGGGGTTACGAGGGGCTGCACATCACCGATGGAGCCGCGATCACCGCCAACCTCGGGGTGAACCCGTCGCTCACCATCACCGCTCAGGCTGAACGCGCGATGGCGATGTGGCCCAACAAGGGTGAGTTGGACCCCCGTCCCGCCCAAGGTGAGGCCTACCGTTCCATCACGCCGGTGGCGCCGAAGTCACCGGTCGTGCCGGACGAGGCCCCGGGTGCGCTGCGCCTGCCCATCGTCGACATCCGTCAGGGCGCGGGCGCCCACACCTGAGCGCCACGCAGACAGAGCAGCGACTGACTCCCTCGTGCACAGCGACGTCCGTACCTACCGGACCGGCGATCAGTTCATCAGTGACCTCACCGATGACGCGAATGCGCACGTGGTCGGTCGTGGCGATGGCCTGCTGAACATCTTCGTGCCGCATGCGACCGCCGGGCTCGCCGTCATCGAACTGCATGCCGGCACGGAAGCCGACCTCGCGGCGGCGGTCGAACGGCTGTTGCCTCGTTCGGACATCTACGCGCACCGTCACGGCAGCCAGGGCCACGGGCGCGATCACGTCCTACCCGCGTTCACGGCGCCGGTGCTGACCCTCCCTGTTGTGCAGGGTCGGGTCCCGTTGGGAACCTGGCAGAGCATCGTCCTGGTCGACAGCAACGCCGACAACCCGACGCGTCAGGTGCGGTATTCGTTCGTGGCCGGCTCCTGAGGCGAGAACTCTCGTTGCCGGTCCGCCCGGATCCTGTCTTGGGTTCGGCCCGGCGTACCGCTGCTGGCCCGATGGACCTCAACTACGCTGGGGGTTTCATCCGGGAGGACCCCCACGTGACCACGAGCGACGACCGACCGGTACTGGTCCTCGATTTCGGTGCCCAGTACGCACAACTGATCGCGCGTCGCGTACGCGAGGCAGGCCGGTTCTCCCAGATCGTTCCCGGTGGGTCGACTGCCGCCGAACTCGCCGCACTTGATCCCGCTGCACTGGTGTTGTCGGGTGGCCCGGCGAGCGTGTACGAACCGGGCGCCCCGCAGTTGGACCCCACGATCTTCGACCTGGACATCCCGGTGTTCGGCATCTGCTACGGATTCCAGGCGATGGCACAGGCGCTCGGTGGGCGAGTCGAGCAGACGGGAGGCCGCGAATACGGCGCGACGCAGTTCGAGGTGCGCGTGCTCGACTCCGCCGTCATGGCGAACCTCCCGAGGCAGCAGCGGGTGTGGATGTCGCATGGAGACGCCGTCACCTCTGCTCCGCCCGGGCTCGCGGTCACAGGATCGACACCAGGGGCTCCCGTCGCCTCGTTCGAGTCGCGCGAACGCCGCCTGGCGGGGGTGCAGTTCCATCCCGAAGTGGGACACACTCCCCACGGCCAGGACATGCTGCGGGCGTTCCTCACCGATATCGCCGGTCTGACTCCGAACTGGTCCACGGAAGGGATCATCGAGGCCCAGGTCGAGGACATCCGTCGACGGATCGGCGCCGGTCGCGCCATCTGCGGTCTGTCCGGGGGAGTCGACTCGGCCGTGGCGGCAGCGCTCGTCCACCGCGCCATCGGGGATCGGCTCACTTGCGTGTTCGTCGACCACGGTCTGCTTCGAGCCGGTGAACGTGAGCAGGTCCGCACCGACTACGTCGCCGCCACGGGGGTCCGCCTGGTCACCGTCGACGCGCAAGAGAGGTTCCTCTCCGCGCTGTCCGGAGTTGCCGACCCCGAGCGGAAGCGCAAGATCATCGGGCGCGAGTTCATCCGAGTGTTCGAACAGGCCGAGCGGGACCTGCTCGCCGAGGGCGCTGGCCGCGGTGAACCGATCGAATTCCTCGTGCAGGGCACGTTGTATCCCGACGTCGTCGAATCCGGTGGCGGCAGCGGCACCGCGAACATCAAGAGCCACCACAACGTCGGCGGCCTGCCCGACGACCTGCAGTTCACCCTCATCGAGCCGCTGCGGACCTTGTTCAAGGATGAGGTCCGGGCGGTGGGCGAGGGCCTCGGACTTCCCCCCGAGATGGTGTGGCGCCACCCCTTCCCCGGGCCCGGTCTCGCCATCCGGATCGTCGGAGCCGTCGATCGGGAGCGTTTGGACATCTTGCGGGCCGCGGACCTGATCGTCCGCCAGGAGATCACCGCTGCCGGTCTCGACCGCCAGATCTGGCAGTTGCCGGTCGTGCTGCTGGCGGACGTGCGATCAGTTGGTGTGCAGGGTGACGGCCGCACCTACGGCCACCCGGTGGTGCTGCGTCCGGTCACCTCCGAGGACGCCATGACCGCAGACTGGGCCCGTCTGCCCTATGACGTCGTCGCCGCAATCTCGACGCGCATCACCAACGAGGTACCGCAGATCAACCGCGTCACCATCGACGTCACCAGCAAACCCCCCGGCACCATCGAGTGGGAGTGACTCACGCGGTGTCGAGGACGCGGAACGCCTCGGCGACCGCACCCTCGGGCAGACCGCCCGCCAGGGCCATGGCTCCACCCCACTCACGCAAGCCCGCCTCGATGTCCATGTGAGCGGTCTGGCTCTCGTGGGCCCGCAGTGCGGCGACCTTGCGATCGAGCACATCCGTGATGTCGCGGAACCACGTTGGCTCGGGGTAGCCCACGATCCACGTCTGCGGCACTGCCCACTCCTCCAGGCCCTCGTCCTGCAGCAGCGTCGGATGGGCGAACGGATTGCGGGCATCGGGGTAGATCGCCTGCATGCCCGCCTCGCCCGCCGCGATGTGGTCCGGATGGCTCGCGTACATACGGTCGATGTTGCGCACGGGGGACTGCACGACGGCCACATCGGGTCGTACCTTGCGGATCACCCGGGCGATGTCCCGGCGCAATCCGTGGCTGACCGTCAACTCGCCGTCGCGGTACCCGAGGAACATCACATCGGCGGCACCCAGGACCTCAGCCGCGGCCCGTTGTTCCGCGCGGCGGATGGCCGGGATCTCGGAGCGCGGCACTTCCGGATCGAAGCCGCCGGCATCGCCGTCGGTGACCACGCAGTAAACAACTTCGCTGCCGCCCGCGGTCAGATGAGCGATGGTGCCACCAAGGCCGAAGTCGATGTCATCGGGGTGGGCGGCGATCGCCAACACACGACCGGGCGTTTCGTTGGGTGTCATTCGGCGTCCTTGCGTCCTGGGCGGTTGTTTGTGTCCTGGCGGTTGTTTGTCCTGGGTTGTACTCGTGTCGTGAGCCCTCTTGTGTACTGAGAGATTCTGCCGCATGACCCGATTGGGGGTAATTCGGTCCCAAGTGTCCGATATGTCGACAGATCGGGCCTAATCGGACCAGGTCGATTGCGGGCCCCAGGTGGCGCTGCCAGGTTGTCGCCGTGATCACCCTGCGTCGTCATCGTGGTTCTCGCACCACATCTGCTCCGACTGTGGGGAGATCCGCTCCGACTGTGGGGAGATCTGCTCCGACTGCGGGGAGGGCCCACGGTCGCTCGGGACGGGCGCCGGAGGGCGGATCGCGGGGGAGCCGCCGGCGTCGGATCGCGCTGGGCGTCATCGCAGGAGCCGTGGTCATCAGCCCTATGGCGGGTCAGGCTGTCGCCGGTCGCAGCACGGTTCCGGCCAGTTCGGTGACCCTGCCGGCTGCCGTGGACTGGCAAGCCGAGTATCAGGGCCAGCATTTGTGCAGCGATGCCGCCAAGCCGGGGGCAGTGAAACTCTCCAAGCTCCTCGCCGACACGTACGGCAAGTACACGACCTACATCAGCCGGTCCTGTGCCACCCCAGGGATCAGCGAGCATGAAGAGGGTCGGGCCCTGGACTGGATGGTGGATTCCGAGAATGCCACCGCGCGGGAGAAGGCCTGGCAGTTCCTCGAATGGGTCACCGCGGACGGGCCCGGCGGCGAGCCCGCTGTCATGGCCCGCCGCCTCGGGATCATGTACTTGATCTACGAGGACAAGATGTGGCGGGTGTACCGTCCGGAAGACGGTTGGCAGGAGTATCAGGGCTGCTCGACCAAACAAGACGAGGGCTACGACACGTCGTGCCACCGCGACCACATCCACATGTCGCTGACCTGGGACGGCGCCTACGCGCGAACCAGTTTCTGGACCGGGAAAGCAGAGGATCGCGGCCCGTGTGAATCCGCCACCTCGCAACGGCCCAACGGGTCGGCCTCCGAACCTGTGACCCTCATCGACGGCAACTCCGGCAAGGGAGTCACCGGCAAGAACTGCCGGTTGGGCGCCGACGCCTACTCCAGTCGCTCCTACAAGGTCAAAGTGCCGGTTCCGTCCAGTGGCGCCGCGGTCCAGCAGATCAGGGTGAAGAACTTCACCGTGAACTCCCCGGTGGGTATGACGGTTCGCAGCGCCAAGACCGTCACGGTGCCTTCCGACACGCAACCCGGGACTGTCATCGATGTCCCCCTCGCGGCGGACGGTGTCATCACGGTCACCCTCGGCGCGGGCTACGGCGACGTCGTGCTGGAAGGTGTGGGCACGGGATCCGGCGCGGCTCCTGCTCCCGCCCCCGCTCCGGCTCCGGAACCGGCGCCAGCGCCCTCTGCTCCCGCGTCGTCCGAGGCCACCACAACGGTCATGCTGCGGGCACTGTCCAAGCCCGGGCGGGTCAACACCGCGGCGGTGGCCAAGGGGCGCATCAAGGACTCGCCCAAGAAGGGCAAACTGCTCATCCTGCGGAGGCCCACAGCGGGGGCGTGGGAACTGGTCGGTGGGGGTGACGTCACGAACGGGAAGTTCAAGGTGCCCATCGTCGCCACCTCGGTCCCCGGTAGCTACGAATACCAGGCCGTCGTGATGAAACGCGGAAAACTCCTGGGCCAGTCCGAGGTCCAGCCGGCTCAGATCCTGCCGGCCGAGGTGAGTTTGGCCGATGTCGATGACGTCCGCCGCAAGAAGCCGGTGTCTCTGACCGGTGAAGTGCTCGGCGCCCCGCAGGGCGGGCAACTGCAGTTGTTCGTGCGGGCCAAGGGTGAGAAGAAGTGGCGCATGGTCAAGCAGCGACCGCTGTCCGGCAGCGGTCCGTTCACGTTCGTGCGCCGCTTCGCGCAGCCCGGTGAGTATCGGCTGCAAGTCGTCCTGCTCGATGGGAAGAAGTCGATCGACAAGTCCCCGAAGCAGGTCTTGACCGTCGCCAAGTGACAGTGGTCGCGAATCCTCGCCACGCACCGCAGACGTTCGGGGACTACCCGGCGGGACACTAAACTCGCCGCGTGGGAACCCTGTTCGACGACCTCGGGGCGGCGCTGGACGGGGCCGACCGTCGGCGAACCGGGGCAGTCGCTCCAGCGGACCTGGTCGCGGATCTCAACCCGGAACAACGCGCTGCGGTGGAGCATCGCGGCCCCCCGCTGCTGATCGTCGCCGGGGCTGGTTCCGGCAAGACCCGCGTCCTCACGCGTCGCATCGCCCACCTTCTGGCCACCGGTGACGCGGGAGTCGGCGAGATCCTCGCCATCACGTTCACGAACAAGGCCGCGGCCGAGATGCGCGAACGGGTCTCGGCGGCCGTGGGACCCGCCGGACAGCGCATGTGGGTGTCCACGTTCCACTCAGCGTGTGTCCGGATCCTGCGTCGGGAAGCCGACCGACTGGGAATGTCGTCCAGCTTCTCCATCTACGACTCGACCGACAGTCAGCGACTCATCACGATGGTGACCAAGGAGTTGTCGCTCGATCCGAAACGTTTCACCCCCCGCGGAGTGGCCGCGCGGATCAGCTCGTTGAAGAACGAACTGATCGACCATGAGGAGTTCGCCGGTTCGCTTGGCGGTGAACCGAATCCGCACGACGAGGGAATCGCCGCCATCTATGCCGAGTACCAGCGGCGCCTGCAAGCCGCCAGCGCCATGGATTTCGACGACCTCATCGGCCACACCGTGTCCGTGCTGCAACTGTTCGACGACGTCGCCGCCTACTACCGCGGCAGGTTCCGCCACGTGCTCGTCGATGAGTACCAGGACACCAACCACGCCCAATACGTGCTCATCCGCGAACTGGTCGGCACCGCCGCGATCCCGGGCGCCACGGGCGCCGAGACTGCCGTCGCTCCCGGTCACCTGTGCGTCGTGGGGGACGCCGACCAGTCCATCTACGCCTTCCGGGGCGCCACCATCCGCAACATCACAGAGTTCGAAGAGGACTTCCCCGACGCCGTCACCATCAGGCTCGAGCAGAACTACCGATCCACCCAGACAATCCTGGACGCGGCCAACGCGGTCATCGCTCACAATCCGGAACGAGCCGACAAGAAACTGTGGACGTCGGGGGCCCTGGGCGAACTCATCACTGGGTATGTCGCCGACGACGAGTACGACGAAGCCCGGTTCGTCGCCGGGGAGATCGATCGGTTGACCGACGAGGGAGCGGCCCAGCCCAACGACGTCGCGATCTTCTACCGCACCAACGCCCAATCCCGGGCGCTGGAAGAGATCATGATCCGGGTCGGCATGCCCTACAAGGTCGTCGGCGCGGTCCGTTTCTACGAGCGGCGTGAGATCCGTGACGCCATCGCTTACCTGCGCGCGATAGCCAATCCCGGCGACGACGTCAGCATGCGCCGGATCCTCAACGTCCCCAAACGCGGGATCGGTGACACCACCGAGTCCGAGCTGGCAGCGTTCGCCGCTCGCACCGGACGGACCTTCGATGACGCGTGTGCCCACGCTGCCGACATCACCACGCTCAGCCCACGAGCCGTGCGCTTGGTCGGCGCTTTCCACGACATGATGACCGGGCTGCGCGAGTACGCCGCTGATGACGCGAGCCCGGCGGACATCCTCGCTCGGACCATGCAGGACACCGGCTACCTCGAACAGTTGCAGCAGTCGGATGACCCTCAGGACGAAAGCCGCGTCGAGAACCTCGGCGAACTCGAGTCTGTGGCGGCCGACTACCAGCAGATGGCCACCGAGCCGTCGCTCGCAGGATTCCTCGAACGTGTGTCCCTCGTCGCGGACGCCGATCAGATCCCCGAAACCGCTGCCGGCCAGGTCACCTTGATGACTTTGCACACGGCGAAGGGCCTTGAGTTCCCGGTCGTGTTCCTGACGGGCATGGAGGAGGGGATCTTCCCGCACGCGCGGACCTTCGACACCGATGAACTCCCCGAGGAACGCCGCCTGGCCTACGTCGGTATCACCCGGGCCATGGCGCGCCTGTATCTGACCCGGGCGCTCACCCGATCCGCCTGGGGCGCGCCGGAACACCACCCCGCCTCGCGCTTCCTGGCCGAGATCCCGCCCGATCTCATCGAGTGGCGCCGCACCCAGGGCGCGGCGACACAGGCTGCCACGACCTGGACGTCAGCGGCACCTCGACCCCAAGGTTTCTCCGCACCCGCCCCCGGCCCGGCAGTCGCCCGAGCCTCCGCCCGCGGTCCCGCACCGGCGTTCCACCCTGGCGATCGCGTCACCCACGACAAGTTCGGGCTCGGGACCGTCGTCAGCGTCGCCGGTGCCGGAGACAAGGCGGAGGCCACGGTCGACTTCGGCTCGGACGGCGTCAAGCGACTGTTGCTGCGCTACGCGCCGCTGGAGAAGCTCTGACGTCGTGGACAGCGCCCCGACGTCGCGGATCTGAAGTGGTGGTCATCGCCCTGTCGTCTGGAAAGCACAGTCCGAAATGTGCGAATCCTGCTGGTTCGGCAAAATGGGCGCATGAGATCCGACCGCAGAAGAATCGTCGCCGGGATCGTCGCGCCGCTGGCCTTGGGTATGGTCCTGATCGGAGCGTCTGGCTGCAGCAGCGATCACGCTGCGCCGGTCGCGACGGTCAGTGGTGTCGCAGCCGCTGATGTGACGTTCGCCCAGATGATGATCCCCCATCACGAGCAGGCGGTCGTGATGGCTGACATGGCCCTGGACCCGAAAGCCGACGCATCACCTTTCGTGACCGAACTTGCCGAGGAGATCCGAGGTGCCCAGGCTCCTGAGATCAGCCAGATGCAGGCGTGGCTCGCCGACTGGGGTGCGCCCAGCGCGATGCCGACGGATCACGACGCCCACGGTGGTCACTCGATGGACGGCATGACCATGGACGGCATGATGACCGACGAGCAGATGGCCGAACTCGCCGCCGCGAAGGGGAAGGCGTTCGACGACTTGTGGCTGACCATGATGATCGAGCATCACGAAGGCGCGATCGTGATGGCCGAACAGGTTCGCGCCCAGTCCGACAACCCTGACGTCACAGCGCTGGCCAGTGCCATCATCGTGGCTCAGCGCAAGGAGATCGCCCAGATGAAAAGGGAACTGGCGGCTTGACCCGTCAGCCGGCGGGCTGCGCTGTGGCTGCCCGGCGCACCATCGCCTGATCGGTCTCCGGCCGCGGACGCTGCGCGGCGATCGAGGTGACGCCCTCGGTCAGGATCGAACCGTCGTGATCGAGGTGGGCCAGGGTGCGACAGATCTCGTGTACGACCCTCCCGTCGACGGGCAGGGACATGTGGCCGACCCCCCGGACGAACACGTTGCGGGCGTTGAGATCGGGATGCACGATCCGTGCGTTGCGTTTGGGGATGATCATCGCGTCGAGATCGGACCACATCGCGAGGAACCGCGTGCGGCAGGCGGGTGCGGCGGCGTCCATCTCGCGGATCAGCTCCGACGACGTGCTCATCTGTTGTGACAGTGGGTGCGGCACCAGTCGGGCCGGGGCAGTGCCACCGTGCGGGGTGCCCAGTGTGACCAGTGTGTGCACGCGCTCATCGCCCTGCATGCACTGCACGTAGTAGCGGCCGATCAACCCACCCATGGAATGCCCGACGATGTGCACGCGCTCGTAGCCGGTCTCGCGGACGACCTCCTCGACGAGTTCCGCCAACCGGGCGGCGACGCTGCGGATGTCCTGGGTCAGTGGGGAGTAGTTCAACGCCACCAGGCGGCCGAAGCCCCGCTTGCGCAGTCCGCGGCGCAGCAAGGTGAACACCGTGCGGTTGTCGACCACGCCGTGCACCAGGATGATCGGGGTCCCGGCTGCTTCGACGTCGCCGATGAGCAGACCGCGCTGAACCGGCGGCAAGCCCTCGAGGTTGTGCCGCATGACCTCCTTGCGCGCCTTCTCCTCGGCCAACCCGAGGGGGTACATGGCCACATGAGTCGTGAGCCAGGCGATCTCGACTGCTGTGCCGCGCAGGCCCCGGGCACTCAGCACCGCGGCAGCTCCCCGGCGGACAGCGGCCCGCGCTCGCGCGATCCGCTCGACCGGACCGTGGGCGAAGGGTGGGGTCACAGCGGGACCCTAACCCACCGGTGGGCCAGAGTGACGGCAGGCCCGACGGGTCGTGTCGCCGCGGTATCGGCCGACGGATTGCTGCGAACCCGCCAACGGCTGCGCTTCTCTCGCCGCATTTGGCGCGATAGCAGTGGGCCCCGGGGTGGGGGCGGCAGGTGCCCCGGTCCGGCTGGTGCCCCGGTCCGGCCGGTGCCCCGGTCCGGCGGTGGTCGTGGCGCCGACACGCAGGCCGGATAGCCTGAACGACGGCTAGACGGAAGGGCCCAGGCATGGATCTGTTCGAGTACCAGGCGAAACATCTGTTCGGTGAGCATGGCGTACCCGTCGTGCCGGGCGAGGTGTGTGTCACCCCCGAACTGGCCCGCGAGGCCGCTCGCAAGATCGGCACCACTGTCGTGGTGAAGGCCCAGGTCAAGACCGGTGGCCGGGGCAAGGCAGGCGGGGTCAAACTGGCCAAGGACCCCGAAGAGGCGTTCACTCATGCCCAGGCCATCCTCGGCATGGACATCAAGGGGCACACCGTGCGCAAGGTGCTGGTCACCGAGGCGGCCGAGATCGCCGAGGAATACTACGTTTCGTTCCTGCTCGACCGTGCCGAGCGCGCCTTCCTGGCCATGGCCAGCGTCGAGGGCGGAATGGACATCGAAGAGGTCGCCGCGACCAAACCCGAAGCGCTCGCCAAGGTCCGAGTCGACGCGATTGACGGCGTCGGCGCGGAGAAGGCCGACGAGATCGTCGCGGCAGCCGCATTCCCGGCGGACGATTGCCGCCGACGTCAGCGCCATCCTGCAGCAACTGTGGAATGTGATGACCCGCGAGGACGCCACCCTCGTGGAGGTGAATCCGCTCGTCAAGACCCCCGACGGCCGAGTTCTCGCCCTCGACGGCAAGGTCACCTTGGATGAGAACGCCGACTACCGGCACGCCTCACACGCGGACATGGTCGACAACGCCGACACCAACCCGGTCGAACTGCGAGCCAAGGAGCTCGACCTCAACTACGTCAAACTGTCCGGCGAAGTCGGAATCATCGGCAATGGAGCCGGACTGGTCATGTCCACACTCGATGTCGTCGCGTACGCCGGTGAGGACTTCGGCGGGGTCAAACCCGCCAACTTCCTCGACATCGGCGGTGGGGCCAGCGCCCAGGTCATGGCCAACGGGCTCGACATCGTGCTCAACGACCCCGAGGTCAAGGCCGTGTTCGTCAACGTGTTCGGGGGAATCACCGCCTGCGATGCGGTGGCCAACGGCATCGTCGAGGCGCTGGATCTGCTGGCCTCGCGAGGCGAGGAAGTCACCAAGCCGATCGTGTGCCGCATCGACGGCAACAACGCCGCCGAGGGTCGTCGCATCCTCGATGAGGCGGAACATGACGTGATCGAGCTGGTCGAAACCATGGACGATGCCGCGCGGCGCGTGGCCCAGTTGGCCGCCGGGGCCTGAGGAGAGAACCGCATGTGCAATCTTCCTGAACTCAGACAGCCGCCTGCTCGTGCAGGGCATGACCGGCTCCGAGGGGACCAAGCACACGCGGCGCATGGTCGCCGGTGGATCGGCCGTGGTGGCCGGGGTCACGCCCGGCAAGGCGGGCCAGAACGTCGATGGCATTCCCGTGTTCAACTCCGTCGGCGATGCTATGGCCGAGACCGGCGCGAACGTGTCCGTCGTGTTCGTGCCCCCCAAGTTCACCAAGGGAGCCGTCGAAGAGGCGGTCGATGCCGGTATGCCGCTGGTCGTCGTCATCACCGAGGGGGTCCCGGTCCGCGACACCGCGCAGTTCTTCCAGTACGCCGAGAACGCCGGCACCACCCGGATCATCGGACCCAACTGCCCGGGCATCATCTCTCCCGGACAGAGCAACGCCGGCATCATCCCCGGTGACATCACCAAAGCCGGGACGCATCGGCCTGGTCAGCAAGTCGGGAACGCTGACCTATCAGATGATGTACGAACTGCGGGACATCGGATTCTCGACCTGTGTGGGCATCGGGGGCGACCCCATCATCGGCACCACGCACATCGACTGCCTGGCCGCCTTCGAGGCCGACCCCGAGACCGATGCAATCGTGATGATCGGTGAGATCGGCGGCGATGCCGAGGAGCGGGCGGCCGCTTTCATCGCCGACAACGTCACCAAGCCGGTCGTCGGGTACGTCGCGGGCTTCACCGCCCCCGAGGGCAAGACCATGGGCCACGCCGGCGCCATCGTCTCGGGTTCGTCCGGAACCGCCGCAGCCAAGCAGGAGGCACTGGAGGCAGTCGGCGTCAAGGTCGGCCGCACGCCGAGTGCCACCGCGCAACTCATGCGCGAACTCATGTCCGGCAACTGAGCGGACGCCCCGCAACTGAGCTTGCCGCCCCGCAACCAAGCGGACGCCGCGTCACTGAGCAGATTCCGGCCGCTGGACGGATTCGCAGGAATTGATCGGCGACTCGCGCCGTGCCGCTGACGGCTCCAGCGTTATCGGGATGACACCATCAACGACGTGTGGCGGCCTACTCTTCCCCGACCTCTGACGCGACCTCGTCCCGGAGGTGATCCCCAACCACGGGACAAGCAGGACGAACCGAGCGATGCAGCGGAAACCATCATCGATCTCACCGACAGCGGCAGCCACCCAACCGTCGGGGCCGGTGGCCTGAGCGACAAGGCCGGAGACCTGACCGAACAGCCCCCCGACGACTCAGGGGAGGCAGCTGGTGCCCGGCCCCGCACCTCGCTGCGCATCCCGCTCGACATCCCGGTGCCCGGCCGGCTCAACGCCGCCACCGTGCGCCGCTACGCCGCCGCAGCCGGACGCCTGGCGATCCTGTCGCCGCGTTCGGATCGGTTGCCAGCGCCGATCGGTGCCGCTTGGGCCGCGTTGTGGGCTGCGGCGGTGGGGATGCTCACGGCACTGCTGATCACGGTCGTGTCCGGGGTTATCGATCCGGGTGTGGGCCCGGCCAGCCTGGTGTGGCTGGTCGCGCACCACGCGCCGCTGACCACCGACTCCGGCACGGTCACGCTGTTGCCCCTGGGTCTCCTCCTGCTCACGGTCCCACCCTTGCGCCGCGCCGGCCGCTTCCTCGTCGCCCAGGCAGCCGGGCCGCTCCAGGTCACCGCGACACTCGCCGGCATCGGGTACGTGGTGATCGCGGTGTTTGCCGCGTGGTCCCATCCGGAACTGCCCTCTGTGGCACTGTTCCGGGCTGCGGTGTGGGCCGCTCTGCTGGTTGTCGTCGCGGGTGGTTGGGGCGTCCAACGGCAGCGCTTGGGCCGGTTGCCGCGGCCGCCTTTCGTGGCGGGAGTCGCCGTCAGCGTCGCGCTCCCGCTGGCGGTCGCGACCGTGCTGTGCCTCGTGTCGATCGTCACCGCGGCACCGCAGATCCTCGATACCCAGGCGCGTGTCGCCTCCTCCGGCACCGACCAGGTGGGCCTGGTCCTGGTGCAGTTGGCCTACCTGCCCAACCTGATCCTGTGGGCGGCCGCGTTCGTCATCGGTCCTGGTATCAGCCTGGGCGCCGATCACGTCCTGTCGCCTTTCGTGGCGTCCCCCGCTGTTGTGCCCGACCTGCCGGTGCTGGCGGCGGTCCCTGTGGATCCCCCCAACTGGACTGCCCTGCTGCCCATCGTGGTCGCGCTGTCCGGGGCCTGCGGATCGCTCGTGTTCGCCCGGCTCCTACCCGAAGCCCGGCTGCGGCGCCGGATCACCCGGGCACTGACCCTGGCCGCGGTGTCCGGCCTCGTGTGGTGGGTCCTGCTGTCGCTGGCCGGTGGGTCACTCGGTGACGGACGGCTCGAGGCGCTCGGGCCGGTGGCCGGCGCGGCGTTCGTGGGTGCTCTGCTCACGGCGGCGGGTTCGCTCATGTGGGCGCTGCTGCCGACCCTGGCCTCGGAGCGCGCGACCGGTGGCCACCGACTTGAAGGACCGGGTCGCCACCGCCGCCAAGGATGGCCGCATCCCGGTCGGTCGGCGGTCCGAGAAATCCAGCCAACCCCCTACGATGTCGGTGTGAAGCGCGTTCCCGTCCTGGCCCTCGCCTCAGGAACGGGAACCCTGTTCCAGGCTCTTGTGGACGCTGCGTTCGAATCGGACTTCCCCGCCGACATCGTCGCCCTCGTTACCGATCAACCTCGCTGCGGCGCAGTCGGCCGGGCTCGCGGCGCTGGGATCCCCGTCGAGATCGTGCCGCCGAGCGACTTCGCCGACAAAGCCGAATGGGACGGCGAACTCACCGCCCGTGCTCGGGCCTACGACGCGCAGTGGGTCATCTCGGTGGGGTTCATGCGGCTGCTTGGTCCGCAGTTCCTCGCCGAGTTCCCGCAGCGGGTCCTCAACACCCACCCGTCGCTGCTGCCCGCTTTCCCCGGGGTGCAGCCGGTGGTGGACGCCGTGGCCTACGGAGTCAAGATCACGGGCTGCACAGTCCACGTCGTGGACGAGGGCATGGACACCGGGCCCGTCGTGGCCCAACGCAGCGTCGTGGTCGACCCCAGCGACACCCCCGACGAGCTCCACGACCGGATCAAGACGGTCGAGCGGCAGTTGATCGTCGAAGTCATCGACCGCGTGGCCACCTACGGTCTGCAGATCAACGGAAGGAAGGCGATCATCCCGTGAGCAGGATCTCCCGTCAAGCGGGCGTTGTTGTCCACCTACGACAAGAACGGTCTGCCCGAACTCGCCCGTGGCCTGCACGACGCCGGTGTCGAGATCGTGTCCACCGGCTCCACCGCAGCGGTCGTCGCCGAGGCCGGAGTTCCCGTCACTCAGGTATCTCACGTCACCGGATTCCCCGAATGTCTCGACGGGCGGGTGAAGACTCTGCATCCAGCCGTGCACGCGGGGCTGCTCGCCGACCTGCGCAACGAAGAACACGACCGCCAACTGGCCGAACTGGGCATTGAGGCGTTCCAACTCGTGGTCGCGAACCTCTACCCCTTCTCCGAGACGGTCGCCTCGGGTGCCAGCACCGAGGAGTGCATCGAACAGATCGACATCGGTGGACCGGCCATGGTGCGGGCCTCCGCCAAGAATCACGCCAACGTTGCTGTAGTCGTCGATCCCGCCGACTACGGCGACGTGTTGGCTGCGGTGGCCGCGGGTGGATTCGAGCTCGCCGACCGGGAGCGCCTCGCCGCCCGGGCCTTCGCGCACACCGCCACTTACGACATCGCCGTCGCGTCGTGGCTGGGCAACGTCGTTTCCCCCGACGACACCGGATTCCCGGTGTGGCTCGGCGGATCCTGGCGTCGTTCGGAGGAGCTGCGCTACGGCGAGAACCCGCACCAGCCCGCAGCCGTGTACGTCGGTCACAGCGGCGGGGGGCTGGCCGGTGCCGAGCAAGTTGCAGGGCAAGCAGATGTCCTACAACAACTTCGTCGACTCCGACGCAGCCCTGCGGGCGGCCTACGACCACTCCGAGCCTTGCGTCGCGATCATCAAACACGCCAACCCCTGCGGCATCGCCGTGGCCGACGACATCGCGACTGCATATCGCAATGCACTCGCCACCGACCCGGTCTCCGCCTTCGGGGTCGTGGCTACGAACAGTCCGGTCACGCTGGAGATGGTCCAGGCCATGGCCGACGTGTTCACCGAGTGCCTCATCGCTCCGCAGATCGAAGAGCCGGCCCGCTCCCTTCTCGCCGAGAAGAAGAACTTGCGCGTCCTCGTCGTCGACCGCGATTTCTATGAGCCCCGCGTCGAGTTCCGCCCGATCACCGGGGGAGTGCTGCTCCAACACACCGACATGATCGACGCCGCTGGGGACGACCCGGCCAACTGGACGCTGGCCGCCGGCTCGGGTGCCGATGACGCCGTCCTGCGGGACCTGCGATTCGCCTGGCGCGCGTGCCGCGCGGTCAAGAGCAACGCGATCCTGCTGGCCCGGTGACGCGGCGTCAGTCGGGATCGGGATGGGTCAGGTGAACCGCGTCGACTCCGCCCGACTGGCAGTGCAACGCGCGGGAGCACGCGCCGCGGGTGCGGTGGCCGCGTCAGACGCGTTCTTCCCGTTTCCCGACGGCCTGCAGGTTCTGATCGATGCCGGGGTGACCGCCGTGGTCCAACCGGGGGGATCGGTGCGCGACGACGAGGTCATCGCGGCCGCGCAGGCGGCCGGCGCCACCATGTACCTGACCGGGACCGGCATTTCTGGCACTGACACGCACACCGCCGTCACGTTCGTGGCGGCGTTCGCGGTGGGTGTCCTGGTCGCCCTGCAATCCGCGGATCAACGCGGACCTCGCGAGCGAAGTCGGCGGTGGTCTGGTCGCCGCCTCCATCAGTTTCGGCACCGGCCTCGCGTTGATCGCCGTCATACTGCTCGCGACCCCCCGGATCCGCGCGGGGCTGGCTGGGATCCCGCAATGCTTTGCGGAACCACCAGTTGCGGTGGTGGCAACTCCTCGGGGGGCTCGGAGGCGCGTGGCTGGTCACCACTCAGGGGCTCGTCGTGGCCGTCGTCGGGGTCACCATCTTCACGGTCGCGGTGGTGGCCGGCCAAGTCGCCGGGTCCCTCGTTGTCGATCGGGCGGGACTCAGCCCGGCCGGGGTCCTGCAGGTGACTGCTCGCCGCGTAACCGCCGCGGTGGTCGCCCTGGTAGCGGTGTTGTTGTCGGGGTTGTCGGCGGGAACGGGCACGGTGTCGTGGGTGGTGCTGCTGGCCGTTTCGGCGGGCGTCGGCATCTCCGTGCAGCAAGCGATCAACGGCCGGGTCTCGGTCGCCACACGGCAGCCCGTCGCCGCAGCCACCGTCAACTTCACCGTCGGATTCTCGGCACTCTTCGCAGCCACGCTGCTTCTCGTGGCCGTCGGCGTCATCGAGGTGACGGGATTGCCGGGGCTGCCAGGGCAGTGGTGGCTCTACCTGGGTGGGCCCATCGGAGTCACGTTCATCGCCCTCGCTGCTTGGGCTGTGCGGGCCGTCGGCGTTCTGACTTTCGGACTGTTGTCGATCGCCGGGCAACTCGTCGGGGCAGTGATCCTGGACGCCGTCCTGCCCTCGGGAACAGCGCCGCTGGGCTGGCCCCAATGGGCCGGGTTGGCGTGCGTCGCGGTCGCAGTTGTTCTGGCTGCCGTCCCCGGCGACGGCACTTCCGGTGGCAGAATGACGAAATGACTGCGCGCATCCTCGACGGCAAGGCCACGGCTGCCGCCATCAAGGACGAACTTGCGGCTCGAGTCGCGGCCCTGGCTGCGGCAGGACACCGACCCGGCCTGGCCACCGTCCTCGTCGGCGACGATCCGGGCAGCCGGGCGTATGTGGCCGGCAAACACCGCGACTGCGACGAGGTCGGCATCCGATCCATCCGCGTCGACCTCCCCGCGGACACCACACAAGAGCAGTTGGACACGGCGCTGGCCCAACTCAACGCCGACCCGGCGTGCACCGGATACATCGTCCAACTGCCGTTGCCCCGCCACCTCGACGAGGGTCGCGTGCTGGAGACCATCGATCCCGCGAAAGACGCCGACGGACTGCACCCCATCAACCTCGGCCGCCTGGTGCTCGGCATCCCCGCACCCCTTCCCTGTACGCCGCGCGGCATCGTCGAACTCCTGCGTCGCCACGACGTCACCATCGCCGGAGCCGAGGTCTGCATCATCGGCCGCGGGGTCACCGTGGGCAGGCCACTCGGACTGCTGCTGACCCGACGATCCGAGAACGCGACCGTGACCCTGTGCCACACGGGCACGAGGGACCTCGCCACCCACGCGCGGGCCGCGGACATCGTCGTCGCCGCTGCCGGAGTGCCGGGTCTCGTCACCGCCGACTTGGTCAAGCCAGGCGCGGCAGTGCTCGATGTCGGCATCACGCGCACCGATGCCGGACCTCGTCGGCGATGTCGCTGCCGGAAGTCCACGAGGTGGCCGGCTGGGTCGCGCCAATGCCCGGTGGCGCCGGACCCATGACCCGGGCGATGCTGTTGGCCAACATCGTCGACGCCGCCGAGGCGCGCGCATGAGCGATCCCCATGAGGACCTCCCCAGCAACGTCATAGCGCTGCGTGGGGTCAGTCCCGGGCGCGCTACGGTCCGCCGCTGCTGGTCATCGACCATCGGCGCCGTCGGGCTGGGCGCTGATCTTCGTCGACTTCCGGCTTGAGCACGCTTGGTGTTCGCACTCGTCGGTGCACGCTCGCCCTCGTCCTGCGCATCGTGTTACCCACACGGCGCGCAGGGCTGCTCGTGGTGCGCACGCAGAGTGGTCGACATCGTCGTGTTGTCCATCCTCGTCCGGCGGGCTGCTGCTGCTCGCTCTGCTCGTGCCGTGAGCGCCCGCTATCGTTCCCGATGGCGAGCCCGCTCGCCAGATGAGCGGTTGCCCCTGATGAGCGTGCTTGGTTCCCCAGATGAGCGGTCTCGGTTCCCTGCAATGAGTGGGGCCGTCGGAGTGCCCCGATGACCACCGTCCGACCGCATCACCCGCCTGGCACACCCTCGCCGCCGATGAAGTCGCCCGCGCTCTGGGCACCGACGTCGACACCGGCCTCACCTCGGCTCGAGGCCGCCCGTCAGCTCGAACGCCACCGGGCCCAACCGGATCCCCGTCGAGCCGCCGCCGTCCGCGTGGCAGATCATCCTGCGGATCTGGGCCGATCCGATGAACATCATGCTCACGATCGTGTCGATCGCCAGTGTCCTGTTCGACCAGGTCCCCACGGGGATCCTGGTCGCACTCCTGGTGCTCCTGAACCTGTACATGGGCGCCAGTCAGGAACTCAAAGCGCAGCAGTCGGTGGGTGCGCTGGAGTCCATGCAGGCGCCGGTCGCGCGACGTGATCCGCGACGCGGCCGTGGTGGAGGTCGCCGCCGACCAAGTGGTGCCCGGGTGACATCCTGCTGCTCGAACCGGGGGACATCGTCCCCGCGGACGGTCGCGTGGCGCGGGCCGCGTCACTGGAGGCTGTCGAGAGTTCACTGACCGGTGAAAGTGCTCCCGTGCCCAAGGGAGTGGCGGCACTGCCCGCGGCTGATGTGGCGCTGGGTGATCGCTCCGACATGGTGTTCCAGAACACGTCCATCACCCGCGGCACCGCCATCGGTCATCGTGACCGCGACCGGCGCGGACACCGAGATGGGCAAGATCGCCGGTCTGCTCAGTGACGTCCAGCCCGACAAGTCCCCGCTGCAGCGCGAGATCTCGGGCATGACCATCAGGCTGGCGATCCTCGCGTGGGTCGCGGTCGCCATCATCGTGGTCATCGCGGTGATCCGCGGGCCTGCCCACCGACCAGATCGTTCTGTTGGCCATCACCGTGGCGATCTCGTCGATCCCCGCCGGACTGCCGACCTTCCTGACGACGATGCTCGCGGGTGGGGCGCAACGGCTCGCACGGGCCAAGGCCGTCGTGCGCAACCTCACCGACGTGGAGACCCTCGGCTGCACCAGCGCCATCAACAGCGACAAGACCGGCACGCTGACGATGGACATGATGACGGCGACCACCATGTTCGACTGCCGGCAAGTGGTATCACATCGAGGGCTCCGGCTACGACAAGAGCGGCGCCATCCTCGGAGCCGCCGGCAACGAAGTCCCGGACTTCACCGCGCTGGCCTACGGCCTGACCCTGTGCTCCGACGCCACGGTCGCCGACGACGGCACGGTGGTGGGTGATCCCACCGAGGCCGCGCTGGTGGTGCTGGCCGCCAAGATGGGAGTCGACGCGGACATCTCGCGCCGGGAATACGAGCGGGTGGCGTTGGTGCCCTTCGACTCCGAGTACAAGTTCATGGCCACGTTCCATCTCGCTCCGATCGACGGGCAGATGACCTTCGTGGGGCTGGTCAAAGGGGCCCCGGACGTCCTGCTGGCGCGGTGCACCTCCGCGGACCGGGGCAGCGATGTCGTGCCCATCTCTGAGGCCGAGGAGAGCCTTCGTGGCGGCCAATCTCGAACTGGGATCGAAGGGGTTGCGGGTCATGGCGTTCGCCTACCGCCTGTTCGACCCGGACATGGTGGAGCAGGTGCGGGCAGATCCCATGGCGGCGGTGTCTGAACTCACGTTCTCGTCGCTCGTCGGCATCATCGATCCCCTGCGGCCCACCGCCAAGGAAGCGATCGCGGTCGCGCACAAGGCCGGTATCGACGTCCGCATGATCACCGGCGACCACGCAGTCACCGCCCAGGCCATCGCGGCCGACCTCGGACTCGGCCCGGGAGTGATCACCGGCCCGGAGTTCGCGAAACTGACCGACGCTGAGCTGTTGGCCCGGCTGGACGACCTGCACGTCTTCGGGCGGGTCGCGCCTGAGGACAAGTTGCGGCTGGTGTCCGTGATGCAGCAAGCGGGTCAGACCGTCGCCATGACCGGAGACGCGGTCAACGATGCCGCTGCGCTCAAGAAAGCCGACGTCGGCGTCGCGATGGGCAGCGGCAGCGATGTGACCAAGCAAGCCGCCAACATGGTGCTCACCGACGACAACTTCGCCACCTTGGTGCATGCCATTGAACTGGGGCGCGACATCTACGGCAAGATCACGGCGCAACTCCGCTACGTGATGACCGGCCTGTTCGGCGTGTTGCTGGTGATGCTGTTGGCCAGCGCCTTGGACGTCAACGCTGGGCAGGCCCTCACGCCTGTGATGCTGATCTTCGTCACGTTCCTGGTCGGCATCTTCCCGGCGATCGGTGATCTCCACGGACTCCGTCGAGCCGGGAACCATGGACAAGCCGCCGCGGGACCCGAACGCGACGATTCTGAACCGCAGTACGACCCCCCGGTGGCTGTTGTTCGGACTGGTGCAGGCCATCGTCATCCTGGTGCCGTACTTCGTCCTCGGAGAGCGGGGAGCGGACGGCGGCCCGGGAGCGGGACAGACCACGGCATTCGTGGTGGCGGCGCTCAGCACGGTGTGGATCGCGGCCTCCGTGCGCCGCGACCTGGTCCCGGCCTGGCAAGGCCCGCACTTCCCGTATTGGTGGTGGCTCCTCATCCCGTTGACTCTCACGTGGCTGTCCGTGACCTACGACGGCTTCACCGATGCGCTCGCCACCCAGACTCTCGACGGCGATCAGTGGTTGCTCGCCATCGGACTGTCCCTCCTGGTACCAATCGTCATCGAGGCGGACAAGGCCATCCGGCGGGCGAGCGCGCGCCGCTCCGGACCGTCAGCCCGAACGTCGCTCCAACACGTCAGCCGGGCGTCGCCCGGCTCTTCGACCGGGCGTCGTTGGATCTCCGGCTCTGACGCGGTGCCGCTGGACGAACTCGTCCGCCACGTCGACTGACCTCACCGATCCCGGTCCGCGGTCACCGAAAGCCGCTGGGTAGGGTGGAGCGTCACGTCCATAGGAGGGTTTCGCATGGCTCGTCAGGGCAAAGTCACCGTCGTCGGCGCCGGGTTCTACGGTTCCACCACCGCGCAGCGGCTGGCTGAATACGACGTCTTCGAAGAGGTCGTCCTCACCGACATCATCGAGGGCAAACCCGAAGGACTCGCCCTGGATCTGAACCAGTCGCGGCCGATCGAGGGCTTCGAGACCAAGGTGACCGGCCAGGCCACGGGACCCGCCGGCGAGGGGTACGAGGTCATCGCGGGATCGGACATCGTCGTCATCACCGCCGGCCTGCCGCGCAAACCTGGCATGAGCCGCATGGATCTCATCGAGACCAACGCGAAGATCATGCGGGCAGTGGCCGAGAACATCGCCAAACACGCCCCCAACGCTGTGATCGTCAACGTCGCGAACCCACTCGACGAGATGACCGCTCTCGCGCAGATCGTCACCGGCTTCGACAAGAGCCGGATCATCGGCCAGGCCGGAATGCTGGACACAGCCCGGTTCACCAATTTCGTCGCCGAGAAACTGGACGTGCCGGTTGCCAGCGTCCGCACCCTGACGCTGGGGTCCCACGGCGACACCATGGTGCCGGTTCCCTCGAAATGCACGGTCGACGGCAAGCCGTTGACGGACCTGCTGAGCGCTGAGGAGATCGACGACCTCGTCACCCGCACCCGTAACGGTGGCGCGGAGGTCGTGGCACTGCTCAAGACCGGTTCCGCCTACTACGCGCCGTCCGCCGCGGCCGCCCGCATGGCGAAAGCCATCATCGAAGACTCCGGTGACGTCATGCCGGTGTGCGCCTGGGTCGACGGGGAGTACGGCATCTCCGGGGTCTACCTCGGTGTGCAGGCCGAGATCGGTCGCGAAGGTATCCGCCGCATCGTCGAGACCGACCTCACCGAGACTGAACTGGCCGGTCTGAAAGAGGCCGCCGAGGCGGTGCGCGCCAAGCAGGCAGACGTCCAAAGCCTCTGATCCAAAGCCTCTGATCGCCTGCGGACAACCCGCGGTTACGGAAGCCCGAGCCCCTACGAAACACCACCCCTCGGAAGGAAACCATGTCCAAGATCAAGGTGCAGAACCCTGTCGTCGAACTCGACGGCGACGAGATGACCCGCATCGATCTGGGAGTTCATCAAGGGTCAACTGATCCTGCCCTATCTGGATATCGACCTGAAGTACTACGACCTCGGCATCGAGCATCGCGACGCGACCGACGACCAGGTCACCATCGATGCGGCCCACGCCATCCAGGAGTACGGAGTCGGCGTCAAGTGCGCCACCATCACCCCGGACGAGGCCCGCGTCGAGGAGTTCGGGCTGAAGAAGATGTGGCGCTCGCCGAACGGCACGATCCGCAACATCTTGGGTGGGGTCATCTTCCGCGAGCCGATCATCATCAGCAACATTCCGCGGCTCGTTCCTGGCTGGACCAAACCGATCGTCGTCGGCCGTCACGCGTTCGGTGACCAGTACCGGGCCACTGACTTCAAGGTCCCCGGGCCGGGCACGCTGACGATGACGTACACGCCCGCCGACGGTTCCGAGCCTATGGAGTTCGACGTGTACGACTTCCCGGGCGGCGGGGTCGCCATGGGGATGTACAACCTCGATGACTCGATCCGCGACTTCGCGCGCGCCTCGATGCGTTACGGGCTCACCCGGGGATACCCCGTGTACCTGTCGACGAAGAACACGATCCTGAACCCCGGGTTGAGGTGTGGGGAGTTCCCTCACCGCCAGTACCGACACGCCGCCAAATCTTTCATAGGTCACTGCTTGCATGGCGCTCTCCTGACCGGCAAAGGGCCATTGAACCACAACGATCCGTCACGGCCGAGACGGTTCGTTTCTAGGGACACGCGCCAAAATCATCGGCCACCACTGTGGCACAATGGCCGCGCTGTTGCGTTGCAACAGAGGGAGCCGGCCGAAAAACAAAAATGACTGTCCGCAATCTCGAATTTCTCTTCCGCCCGAAATCGGTCGCCGTGATTTCCGAACCCGACGAAGCAAGCCGCTACGCCGAGGTGGTGGTGCGCAACCTGACCGCCGGCGGTTTTGCGGGACCGGTGCTGCAGGTCGCGGCGAAAAAGCGCTCATTGTTCGGCATCGGCGTCCATGTCCATATCGACGACCTCGATGTGGTGCCGGAACTGGCGATCGTCTGCGCACCGCTGGTCGATGTGGCGGAGATCGTTGCCAAGCTCGGCGCGCGCGGCACTCGCGCGGTGATCGTCGGGCCGGCGCTGCGCAATGAAATGAGCGCCGGCGAGTGGTCGGCGGCGCACAAGGCGATTCTCGACGCGGCACGGCCCAACCTGGTGCGGGTGCTCGGCCCCGGCAGTGGCGGCCTGCAGGTCCCCGCCTGCGGGCTCAATGCCAGCGTCGCCCCCGCCTTCGCCAAACCCGGACGCGTAGCCCTGATAGCGCAGTCGGCGGCGGTCGCGGCGGCGGTGATCGACCGTGCCCGCAGCCGGGGCATAGGCTTTTCGGCGGCGCTGCACCTGGGCGCTGGCATTGACATCGACTTGGCCGACGTTCTCGACTGGTTTTCGGCTGACCCTGACACCGAGGCCATCCTGGTGCAGTTCGATTCGGTCGCCGCGGGCCGCAAGTTCATGTCGGCGGCGCGCGCGGTGGCGCGCTACAAGCCGGTGGTGGCGATCCACGGCGAGCGGCTCGACACCGGGCGCTCGGCGGACCGGCCCTTCAGCGCCGACGATGTCTATGAGGCCGCCCTGCGCCGTGCGGGCTGGGTCCGCATCGATACGCTGGGCGACCTGTTCGATGCCGCGGAAGCGATGGCGCGCGGACGCCCGATACACGGCGGTCGTCTGACCATCCTGGCCAATGGCCACGGCCTCGGCCGCGTCGCCGCCGACGCGCTGCTGCGCGCCGGCGGTCAGTTGGCGACACTGTCGAAGGGGACCGCCAAGGCACTCGAAAAACTGCTGCGCATCCGCCTGCCGCTGGATGGTCCGCTGGCGCTGCCGGCTGACGTCACTCCGGCGAACTGGGCCGCGGCCGTCGCCGCGGTGCTTGCCGACGGCGGTACCGACGCCGTGCTGACGGTGTATTCGCCGTCGCCGTTCGCACCCGCCGTCGAGGTCGCCAAGGCGATCTGCGAGGTCGCCCAAGGCGCCGAGCGCAGCGTATTCACCTGCTGGGTGGGCGGCGACGCGATGCTCGAGGCACAGCAGATCGCCGCGGCACGTGGCGTACTGAGCCACGACTCGCCGGAAAAAGCCGTCGCCATCATCCTCGGCATCGTCAATTACGAACGCAACCGCGAATTGCTGGCCCAGATGCCACCCTCGGTGGCGGAGGATTTCAGTGCCGACACCGCGTCCGCCCGCAATGCCGTCGCCGAGGCGATCGCGGCCGGCGCCGATACCCTGTCACCACGCCAGGCGCGGACCCTCATGCGGGCTTATGGCATCGACACCACGGAACGCCCCCTGGCGGGCAGCATCGACGAGGCTATCCGCAGCGCCGATGAGATCGGCTACCCGGTGGATCTTGCCCTGGTGCTGGCCAGCCCCACGGAAGCCCCCCCGGTCGCGACCGGTCTGCGCTCGCCGCTCGACATTCAACTGGCGGTACGCGGTCTGCGCGGCAGCGTCCGGGTGCAGCATCCGGGTGTGCGCATCAGCGGCTACCGCCTGCGCCCCAGCGCGGCGCGCAGCAGCACCAGCGCGTTGCGCCTCGGCGTGGCGGACGACCCGGTGTTCGGCCCGGTGATTTTCCTCGGCCCCGCCAGTGTCGGCCGCTTGCCGGAATGCGATTGCGTGGTGGCCCTGCCGCCGCTCAACCTGGCGTTGGCCCAGGACCTGGTGGGGCGCAGCCGCTTTGTCCGCGAGGCCCCGGAAGAACAACGGGAGGCACTGGAGTTGGCCGCCGCAACGGCACTGGTGCGCGTATCTCAATTGCTGACCGACATCGATGAAGTGGGCGGCCTCGACCTCGACCCCCTGCATGTGGAGACCTCGGGCGCCGTTGCGCAGGGGGTCCGTGTCCGGGTTGAAAAACGGGGGCGCAAGCTCGGCTTCCGACGTTTTGCGATCCGCCCCTACCCCAAGGAACTGGAGCAGCACATCGAGTGGGACGGACGCCAGTTGCTGATACGGCCGATCCGGCCGGAGGACGAAGCCATGCTCAGCGAACTGCTCGGGTCGCTCAGCGCCGAGGATGTGCGGATGCGCTTCTTCGGCACCATCCGCCACCTGCCGCGCTCCAAGCTGGCTCGCTTCACCCAGATCGACTATGACCGCGAGATGGCACTGGTGGCCGTCGAACGCGGCAGCGACGGCGTCGAACATTCGATCGGCGAGGTTCGCGCCATGGCCGATCCGGACAACCTCTTCGCCGACTTCGCCATCGTGGTGCGCTCCGAGATCAAGGGCAAGGGCTTGGGACGCCTCATGCTGCAAGCCATCATCGATTACTCCCGCAGCCGCGGCACGGCCGAACTGCGCGGCGAAACCCTCGACGGAAACCTGCGCATGCAGAAGCTGGCGCGCACGCTGGGCTTCACGCTGAAATCCGGTCTGGACGTCGGCACCATAGAACTGCGTCTGCCGCTGCGCGAAGCCGCCGCGAAGTAAGCGCCCACGATTGGAGCGGCCCGGCTTGTTCCCGGGCGAGGAAGGGTCTATGATTAATAAAGATAATCCGTCTTGAGAGTGTTCTCGTGGCCACTATCTCGTCCTCCTCCAGCGCATCCATAAGCCAGTACGTGCGGTCCCAGTTGCAACTGCAGCAGGCGCAGCGCAACGCGGAGCAAGCCGATGCGAATGCACGTTCCCTGCAGGCGCAGGCGCGGCAAGCCCAGCAGGTTGCCGTTGAGGCGCAGGCGACCGCGCGGTCGGTCGGCAGCCAGGCGAATCAGGCTCAATCCGATGCCAGCCAGGCCCAGTTGAGCCTCGCCGTAATCCGGAACGGAAGCCAGGTGCAGAGCGAGTTTGACCAGCGCGGTCGGCAATGTCGCGGAAACATTGAAGGTCGCGGCACCCGTCGCCGCGACGCCAAGCCCGGCAACACCTGTCGTCAATACCCAGGGCCAACTTACCGGCACCGTAGTCAACACCACCGCTTAACAGGAGGCCATCATGCCCGTCAACGCAGTCAGTTCATCTTCCGGTGCCGCGGCACAGGCCGTTCAGCAGCGCAAACCACAGGAAACCCAGGCCCAGAAGCCCGAGGCCGCCACCT